>CALAEB010000628.1 GCA_937890875.1 uncultured Anaerolineaceae bacterium
AACCATCCGCATCTTTCAGTTTACGCCATAAAACTGAAAGATGCGGATGGTTTTTGCTGATAATCGTTCTCCATCAAGCAATTAAGCAGGAATCATTTTCAGGTTATTCCTCCATATTCTAAAACGGGACATTTAATTTTTGCTGTTGACAGGGAAAGAAATGCTGTTATACTAATATTAGTAATCATTACTATTACTAATATTTTCTTGTTTTGTTTGTTTACGGTGGGAAAAGATCCTGATATGTTTATGCGTTTGGATCATTTGACTCTGCCGGGAATTATATGAAAAGATTCGGGCAACATGTTCTCAGATCAATTGATTACTGCCCATTGGAACGTTAATCAGGCTGATGGAAGCAGGCGGAATCGTCCGTCTTTCAGTCCTTTCTGTTTTCGCCCAATTGAGCTGCAATTACTTAAATTGGATAATTGAATTGCATATTCATTTTTTTGTCAGAATATTGTATATTGATTAAAGGAAGAAACATAGATAATTATGGAGGATTATCATGAAAAAAGAGGAAGATAAGAAAAAATTGACGACGGTTGCCGGTGCGCCTGTGCCGGATAACCAGAATGCCGTCACAGCCGGTCCGCGAGGTCCGATGCTGCTGCAGGATGTTTGGTATCTGGAAAAGTTGGCCCATTTTGACCGGGAAGTGATTCCTGAACGCCGGATGCATGCCAAAGGTTCCGGCGCCTTCGGCGTTTTCACGGTCACCCATGATATCACCCGCTATACCAAAGCAAAAATCTTTTCGGAAGTCGGCAAAAAAACAGATCTTTTTGTCCGTTTTTCGACCGTTGCGGGGGAAAGAGGCGCGGCGGACGCTGAGCGGGATATCCGCGGTTTCGCCGTGAAGTTCTATACCGAAGACGGAAACTGGGATCTGGTCGGGAATAATACCCCGGTTTTCTTTTTCCGTGATCCGTTGAAGTTCCCCGATCTGAATCATGCTGTCAAACGGGACCCGAAAACAAATCTGCGCAGCGCGAAGAACAACTGGGATTTCTGGAGCAGCCTGCCGGAAGCGCTGCATCAGGTTACGATCACGATGAGCGACCGCGGCATCCCTGCTTCGTACCGGCATATGCACGGTTTCGGCAGCCATGCCTATTCACTGATTGATGCGGACAACAAGCGCATTTGGGTCAAATTCCATTGGGTCTGCCAACAGGGAATCAAGAATCTGACCGACGCAGAGGCCGAGGCGGTGGTCGCGAAGGACCGGGAAAGCCATCAGCGGGATCTGTTCGACGCGATTGAAAGAGAAGATTTTCCGCGTTGGGACTTGAAGATCCAGGTGATGACGGAAGAACAGGCTAAGCAAATGCCCTACAATCCGTTCGATTTGACCAAGGTCTGGTATAAAGGCGAATTCCCCCTGATCGATGTTGGGACGATGGAATTAAACCGCAATCCGGAAAATTATTTTGCTGACGTCGAACAGGCTGCATTCAATCCGGCAAATATCGTTCCGGGAATCGGTTTCTCCCCGGATAAAATGCTTCAGGGCCGGCTCTTCGCCTATGGCGACGCACAGCGCTATCGTCTGGGTGTGAACCATCATTCCATCCCGGTGAACGCTCCCAAAAACAATGCGCACAGTTTCCATCGTGACGGGCAGATGCGGGTGGACGGCAATCACGGTGCGCTGCTGCATTACGAACCGAACAGTTACGGCGAATGGCAGGAGCAGCCGGAATTCAGGGAGCCGCCGCTGGAGATTGAAGGCGCAGCCGACCGCTGGGATTTCCGGGCGGATGACGATGATTATTACACCCAACCCGGCAAGCTGTTCCGCTTGATGACCCCTGCGCAGCAGCAGGTGCTGTTTGAAAACACGGCCAGAAATATGGGCGATGCGCCGGAAGAAATCAAGCTGCGGCATATTGGAAACTGTTTGAAAGCCGATCCGGCTTATGGGAAAGGTGTAGCGGACGCTTTGGGATTGCCGGTCGAGAAAGCTGGCTGAACTTTTCGCCGTTTTTAGCTGATACGGAAGTATTGGAGAGCACCTCTGGATTTTGAGGTGCTTTTATCATTTATGACCAGAGTGTCAAAAGTGAAAAATTGTTCTTCCACGATGGGATACTGCGGGAGCGCATTGTGCTCCCCTACACGCCCAAACCATTTTCGAAATGGGAACTTTAAGCTCTCGTTTTCGTTCAGTAGATGACAGCATCTCATTGAAAATGGAGGGCATGATGCGTATAAATTTCTTTTTCAGGCAGCTTATTTTTGTGTTCCTGCTCGGTTCTGCCTTATTTCTGACGGCCGGTGCCGTGGCAGCAGAAACGACTGAACCCGGCGGTGTCTCTTTTTCGCTGGAAAACGTGGAAGCGTTCAGCGACAGGACTGTCTTTCAAATCTCGTTGCAGTTTAGCAGGCCTGACCTGGCACTTGCCGGTTCCTGGCATGCTGAATTAATGGACGAAAAGGGACTGCCTTATCCGGTGATCGATATCACCCCTTCCGAATTGAATACGGGCGAGGCTAAAATTTTCCAGACATCATCATTCGTTGGAACAGAAGCGCTGACGCTTTCCGTGAGTGCTTTTCCCTATCCGGATTCATTTCCCATATTGGAAGAATTTCCGCCGGACTATGCGGGATTCCTGTTTGATCCGGGGCAGGACCCGCAGCCGGGCGATGTGTGGGAACTGGATGAATCCTTACCTGCCGGACCTTTTACGCTGCGAGTTGTTGGCGCCAGGATGCCGGCGGAAAACACGCTGGTGTTTGAAATCGAACCGGTGGGAACAGTTACGGATGTGATGCTCTTTACGACAGATCCGAATCTGGCGGGTGCGAGGGGAGGGCCTGCATACCATGGAGAGAATATCACGTCTGAGGTAACATTTCACAACATTCCGGAGGAGCCTTTTCCGGTTTCTGTATCAAGGGTTTATTATGGTGTGGAGAATCCGCCCGCGCTGTCATGGCAGCCGCCAGCCGCTACAGAGGTAACGGGACCCATTCTCGAGACGACGCCTATGATCTTTCCATTTTCTGAAACGCAGCCGACCCGGACTCCGGCGTCGGACATCCCATATCAGGCGGAAGTACGCGAGCTGGCGCAAAAGTTTGAGGACCCGTTGCGGCAGGGGCCGGGCTGGATCCACGTGGTTACCGAGCGACATACGGATCCTTCTGCCGGGCAAAGTTATCCGCCTGAATTTATCCGTTCTGAATATTGGTATGAAACGGATGACACCGGATTGATCCTGAATGAAGTCAGCATGGATTATGGCAAGGATGATCACCTGCTTCAACGTTCGGCAACGAAGGGAGGTTACACTGTAAACTATACTGCCGGAGGCAGCGGGTTTTTCGGCGGCTTCCAACGTTCGTTTTCGCTTGATACACTGAGCCGGGAACTGGCAGACGCGCAAAGTTCTGACGGAACAGTTCTGCGCGAGGAAGTGACCTGCGCGGATGGCGGATTCTGCTTGTTGTTCACGCTGTTGCATGATGCTCTCATCGGGATAGACGGACAGACGGTGTTCTCTGAACGGGGCATCCGGATCTGGCTGGACCGGCAGAGTGGGCAGCAGACCAAATGGCAAACTTTTGAACGGACGCTCGACGGCAGTGAAAAGGTGACTGAGACAACCAATATGATTCTGGTGGAAAAATCGGCTCAACCGCCGCAGGAGATCCTGGAGCTTCTGGAACGGATCATTTTGCCTCCTGGATAGGTATGCATATCGGCAGGAAGAGCAATTTCTGTTTTTTAAATTTGCAGGCGCGAATCAGCGTTTCGAAATATGGGAAGGATTCTTTATTGTTCTTTTATTTTTGCGCTCCGCGCAAAAATAAAAGAACAATAAATTTTCTCTCCTTATTTGAAAGGTCAATTTCGAATTGGCGCTGAATGTGAATCTTGCAACGGCGCCAAAAATATGTTAAAATAAGTGCACACAGAAGTTGTATCAACAACGAGAAGTGGGGATTTCCCCACTTCTCTGTTTATTAGTGAAAATTTGGGAGATGTGATCAGGAATGAAGAGTGAGTTTGTCCTGGCCTTTAATGAAATGATGGACGAAAAACAATTGCCGCGTGACGTTGTCATCAAGGCGTTGGAATCAGCCATGGTTTCAGCATATCGGAAAGCTGTTGTAGCTTCAACGGCTCAGCATATTGAAGCAAAGCTTGACCCTGAGAACGGGAATTTTATCATTTACGCGGAGAAAGAAGTCGTAAATGATGTCGTTGATGACCGTACCGAAGTACCTTTGGAAGAAGCCAGGAAAGTTGAACCGGAGGCGGAGATCGGCGACATGGTCGTGGTGGAGAGTACTCCCAAAGATTTTGGGAGGGTCGCCGCACAGACGGCCCGCCAGGTTATCCAGCAGCGACTGCGGGATGCCGAACGGCAGGATCAGGTTGAATATTTTGAAAAAAAGGTTGGTGAAATCGTCAGCGGCGTTGTCCAGTCGATTAGCAATGAGGGATATACAATCGGGCTGGACAAAAAAGCGGAAGGAACAATGCTGCGCAAAGATGTGATCAAAGGCGAGCGGTTCCGCCTGCATGAGCATGTTCGGGCCTTGATTGTCGAAGTGAAAGATGCAGCCCGCAACCCGCAGATTCTGTTATCCAGAACCGACCGGAAATTTTTATTCCGGCTTTTGGAAATTGACGTCCCCGAAATTTTTCACGGGATTGTCGAAGTTCGTTCCATCGCGCGGGAACCCGGTGCACGGGCAAAAATTGCGGTCTCAGCCACTCAGCAGGGAATCGACCCGGTCGGTGCCTGTGTCGGTATTCAGGGAAAACGGATTCAGCCGATTGTGAAAGAATTGCATGATGAAAAAATCGATGTGATCGAATGGAATCCGGATTCCTCCATTTTCATTTCCAAAGCCATCAGCCCGGCGAAAGTGATCGGGGTCTATCTGGGCGGCGGAAAAACCGCTACGGTGGTCGTGCCGGAAGATCAGCTTTCACTGGCAATCGGCCGGGACGGACAGAACGCGCGCCTGGCGGCAAAACTGACCGGCTGGCGGATCGACATTAAAAGCGTCACGGAAGCCGCCGCCGATATCCTTGGGCTTTATGAGTCGAAGAAAGATATTGTCGAGGTTAATGAAGAGAATAACGAGCGGACGACGATCGTCTCTTTCAAAGAATTGTTTGCCGGTGAAGAGAAGAACATTGATTTAGTCCGGACTATTCTTGCCAAACGAAGCGAAGGCAGGAACCTTTCCGCTGATGAAACCGATACATTAAACCGGTTTGTGGATCGGGTTGAAAAGCATAAAGTCGCCGGGTTTAACGAAAGCACTGTCCCGGATGTGATCCGGTCGTTGGTCGAACAGCGGCCTTCGTTGACGGAGATAGCCGGCAAGCCCGTCTCTGAAAGCGGGCTGCCGAAGCATGTGGTTTCGATTTTGCAAACCACAGGCTTGTATACGTTCGGTGAATTGTATGACCGGATGAAGACAGATCCGGAAGCGATTTTTAAACTTCAGGGGATTTCTACCAAAGCGATGAATGAAATCGCCTCCCTGGTGAAATTTGTCGGTTCTTTGACTGATGTGGATACGGAGACTGCGGTTGAGGAAGCTTTACCCGCAGATGTTGTTGAAGACAAAAGTGAAATGGTTGCCAGCCCTGACAAAGTTGATTTAGAAGATGTCGAGCCTTTCGAGAGAATCCCGGAAGCCGAAGACTTTTTGGATCTGACACAGGTTCCGGTGAAAACTGAAGCTCCGGAAGAAATTTCCGAAAGACAGGAAGAGACCGAAGAGGTTTCTTTTGACGAGTTGTTTAATACCATTCGGACCGATGTTATGATTCATGACGATGATACTGAAGATGAAGATCGGGATGGCCTGGATTCGAAGAAGGGCAAAAAGAAAAAGAAAAAGAAAAATGTTGAAGTGGAATACGACCCTGACAAAGATATGACCTTGGTGCGAAGGAAGCATAAGCGCGGGGATGATGAAGAATGGGGTTGGTAAGCGGTAAAAAGAAAGTGAAGCGGACAAAGCATGTTCCGCAGCGGACCTGTATCGCATGCCGGGAAACGCTGTCAAAGCGTTCACTGCTGCGGTTGGTTTATACGGAAGCCGGTCTGACGCTTGACCCAAGCGGGAAGATTGCCGGCCGTGGTGCGTATTTGCATAATACCCGGGATTGCTGGGAGAAAGCGATCTCGCGCGGACTGTTAGCCAAAAGCCTGAAAACCGAGTTAAACCGAACAGATATAGAAAACATGCGAAAATGGATGGAGGCGTTCCCGGACGAGAAGGAGGATTCCGCCTGAAGGGAAGCTTCCCCTCCGTTTTCAGAAAGAGAGCAGGAATGGGCGAAAACACAAAAAAGATCGAAATACCTTACGCAATAACCGTGCGTGATTTGGCGAAACTACTGCAAAGCAACAGCATCCAGGTGATCAAGGTGTTGATGGCCAACGGTGTGATGGCCAATATTAATCAGATGATTGATTTTGATACGGCGGCAATCGTGGCGAACGAGATCGGCTTCGAGGCTGTGCCGGAAGCAGATGGCGCCGTTGAAGATGAAAAGGAAACAGGTGAAGTTCCGCTTTGGCGGCAGATCATCGATAAGGAGGATCCGAAATCTTTGATTCAGCGACCTCCGGTTGTGACAATCCTGGGTCATGTGGACCACGGAAAGACTTCGTTATTGGATGCTATCCGGCATACAAACGTCACTGCCGGTGAGGCCGGCGGAATCACGCAGCATATCGGGGCGTATCAGATTGAAAGCAAAGGCAAGACGATCACTTTTCTTGATACGCCGGGACATGCCGCGTTCAGCGCAATGCGTGCCCGCGGTGCCCAGGGCGCTGACATCGTTATTCTGGTCGTCGCCGCAAATGACGGCGTGATGCCTCAAACCAAAGAAGCGATTTCCCATGCAAAGGCGGCCCGGGTGCCGATTATTGTGGCTCTGAACAAGATTGACCGTTCGGACGCGAATCCTGAGTTGGTGAAAAAACAGCTCGCCGAACAGGGGCTGATGGCGGATGACTGGGGCGGGAGTACGATGGTTGTGCCTGTTTCGGCAAAACAGAAACAGGGCATTGATGATTTGATGGAAGCGGTCCTGATGACTGCCGAAGAAACCAAAATCATGGCAAATCCAAAAGGAAATGTGTTTGGTACGGTCATCGAAGCTTCAGTCGATACGAAGAAAGGGGTCATGGCGACGCTCCTGGTGCAGAACGGCACCTTAAAAATGGGAGATGTGGTCCTGGCCGGCAGTTCCTATGGGAAAATCCGGGCGATGTTTGACTATCACGGGAAGAAGATCCAAAAAGCGGGGCCTTCAACGCCGACCCAGATCATGGGGCTGACGGATGTCCCGACGGCCGGCGATATTTTCCAGGTTTACATGTCGGAAAAAGAGGCTCGGGCGATTGTCAGCGCGGCGAAGGCCGACGCCGCGTTAAACCGGACAACACAGAAAGCGACGTTGGAAGAACTGTTCGCCAAGTTTAAGGCCGGTGAAACCAAGGAATTATGCCTGGTCATTAAGACCGATGTGAACGGTTCGCTGGAGCCGATTGTGAACTCTTTGAATGAATTAAGCAAAGAGGGGGAAATCAAGGTCAACATTCTTCATGCGGAAGCCGGAAATATCAGCGAGAATGACGTGATGCTGGCGGCGGCCTCGCATGGGATTGTGATCGGCTTCAACGTTCAGGCGGACCCTGTC
>CALAEB010000629.1 GCA_937890875.1 uncultured Anaerolineaceae bacterium
CATTGTTTCCTGCAGCCGCAGCCGGAACAGATTCCCGTGCTGTTCGTATTTAAGCAGTGTGCTGTAAGGATAAAGCTGCAGGTCCAATTTTCCGCTGTCCGGCTGCTGCTGACTGAACGTCTGAATAAATTTTTGCATGAAATGGACGTGGAGCCGGTATTGATCTTTATGATCCAAAAGCCGGATCCAGCGGCTGTAAATCGTATGGGACCGGCTGCCGGTGAGTTTCCCGTTCGCTTGCAATGCCTGAACGGCCGCGGCGGCATGCCGGACCAGCGTTTGCAGTTTCCGGTCAGTCTCAGTGGAAAGCGCAGGGCTTTGTGCCGAGATGGAAAAGGCCGCCTGGATCCGGTTGATCTGGCCGTTGACAGACAAAGCGGAAAATTCTTTTCCGGCGGTGTTCAAACGATCCTCATTTATTTTATTCTTTCCGGCAATTCAAATTGTCATTCCGCAGTGATCCGAAATATGATTTGGGTGTCAAAAGGGTAAAATTCCCTGTTATGTCGACGCTTGAAGATGTTTTGGGGTACCGAAAGGGGCCCGAATGCGTCCTGTCGCTACCGCGAGCGGCACCTTCGGGCGTCGGCATGACATTGTCTTTCGCATAATTTTTGCTGTCCTGTTTTTGCGCTTCCGCTATTCGGCTTCTGACACTCAAATCAAATATAAAAAATCCGGTTCAAATAAGCCGCTCTGGGCCCTTACAGTTCAAACTCAATTTCAATGTCGAACCGGCTGCGCCATTCAACCAGCGCTTTCATCAGTGCCGCCGCATTGGCTGCCGGGCGGGTTGTGCTGCCGGCAATAAAATCCTCCAGATTCTTCAGTGACGGCATTTCGGAAATTTTGAACGTTCCGGTCATCCAGCGAAACAGCGTCAGGTCCCAACTGGCGATCCTCCCGCTCATATCGGCCGAAAACAGGGCGGTGCGCGCGGCATCCGCCTGCAGCGCGGTCACTGCCGCCTGGTTCTCCCCGATCGGGGTTTCAGCCAATTTCCGCCCGGAGGCAAGCTCGACCAGTCCGCAATGCCCGCTTTGTGTTCCGAGGGCGGTGATCTCCCCCGGCTGAATATCCCATGCGGACAAAATCCGGCCCTGGATGTCCGGCAGAACTGCCGCGATCAGCGGCCGCTGGCTGATCAAATTCCAGCAGGAAAGAAAGTTATCGGCTGAGACGCAGGTCAGCAGTTCCTCCGGGTTGCTTTGTCCGATCAGCAGACCTTTGGGTTCGGTCGGGAACGCGTCTGTGATCTGATTTTTTTCCGGGTCGAAAATTGCCAGCGTCCCGTCTCGGCTGAGCAGGATCAGCCGCTCCTGACAGGCGTCGTAGGCACTGCGAAGAACATCTTTCAGACCCGTATCAAATGGCTGGATGGCGGTTCCATGCGGAAAGCCCCACAAATTTCCGCTTCCGTCATTATGCAGGGAGATCATCTTTTTGTCATCCTGGCTGACGCAGAGCGCGGCGATCGGGGTCCGCTGCGGCGGGAGGCGTTTGATCATTTTTGCGGAAGGGATCTGGAAGATTTGGATGCTGTGATCATAAGCAATCGCCGCCAGATGGTCTCCGCTGTTCGAGAAAGCGACAGCCCGGAAGCCGTTGTTCGCTTCGGTCAGGATGGTCGGCGGGATGCGCCGGTCGCGGACATTCCAGATTTGAACGGAATCGTTCAGAAACACGGCTGCCAGCCGTTCCCCGTCCGGGCTGAGGCAAAGCTGGACCGGTTTTGTTTTTTCGGTATAAAAGCGCCTTGAGAGCGGCAGCGGGATTTGTTCCGGAATGGCCGCGCAAAGTGTGCCGATCTGTCGGAAAAACGCGTTTTCTTCCTCCGCAGCCGGTGAAAACCCGCCGGCGGACAGAGCGGAGTGTATTTCCGGCGCATACCAGGCCGGCGCAACCGGCAGGATTTCCCACAACCGGTGAAAATTCCGGTTTTGCCCAAGCAGCCGGATCAGCGCCGCCCATTGCGAAAAGCTGAGCATGGCCTGGTTTTCACGGAATTGGGCGGTGGTGTCCAGCGCTCGCATCCAGGCGGTATGACCGGATTTCCGGCTCACCTCGATCAGCCGGCGTTTCAATGAATTGTCCGCCGCGGTGAAAGCGGTTTTGATCTGCCGGTAATCCAGATCCTGGTTTTCATATTGCGGCCATTGTTCACTCAAAAAAAAGAACAGCGCGGTTTTTTCGGGATTTTCGGGAATCAGATGGCGCTTCAGGCAAATCCTCCGGCTGACCGGATCACCGATTTCCAGAAAAAGATCAGCCAGAATGGAGCCCCGTTCAGGAAAAGCAGCGAGCAGTGTCTCGGCGAAGAGCATTTTCTCGTTTTCGCCGAACAGGCTGGAATCCGGAAATTCGTTTTGCAGCAATGCGTGGAAAAAGCCGGCGATCCTGGCCCAGTTAGGGTGGGTTTCCCGCCCGACGCGGATCAAAGTCTGCCGCAATGCCGCGTCCGCCCGGATAAACTGACGGGTCAGAGCCGACAGATCCGGATCGGCTGCCGCAAGCGCTTCCTTCTTTTTGAGCAGAAAATACTTCAGACTATTCCACTCAGGGTGCGAATGCTGAAAATCATATCGCGAAAGCACTGCCAGCGCGGCCTGATTCTGATGGTGGACTGCCAGCGCAAAAATGGCTTCGATCGCGTCCGGATGACTGACCTTGGCTGCGCTGACCAGCGCGTCCAGCGCGGCGGAACGGATCTCTGCGGCGGGGGACTGCAGCACGGCGGTTATCAAAATGTCAACCGCAACGCTGGATGACATCGCATCCGGCTCCTCGTCCGGGCCGGCGTCCCGCGCCTGTGTATCCGGGGCGGACAGAGAGCCAGCCCTTCCGGCTTTGTCCTTTTCAGCGCCGATAGCGTCGGCGAGCAACCGGATTGCGCCGATAGTGGCCGCACGGTAGAGTAATCCGGGCGGAAAGTTGTCCGGGATGGCGGGAGCGGTCAGCAGTCCGCGCAGGGCATCCGGATTGGAGGCGCCCATCTTCATTCGCCTGTTCTTCTCAGCAGCAGATGGATCTGGTTCTTTTCGCCGGTCTCTTCTTTGACCAGGTCAAATCCCTGTTCCTGCAGCGTTTTCATGACGGAAAGGTAGGCATACTGCTGCATTAATTCGTTGGTGAAGGTTTTTCGGTCCAATTGGATGCGGAACCAGTCCGCGGTGATCCGGTACCCGTTTTTCCCCTTGCGGAAACCGATCGGCGCGGAATATGGCACTTCGATCAGCAGGTCGACTTTCACAGTCCGGTCCATTCCGCTGAGGGTTAAATTTTCCTCTTCCCGGACGGTGTAACCCATTTTTTTCAAAGCCGCAATCAGCAGATCATGATCGAATAATTTTGTCTGAATAACTGAGATGTGAGACATCGATTGTACTCCATCAGCCTTTCACATGAAAAGGCAGCTTTTTACGCCGGCGCTCCGGAATATGGGAAGGATTCCCTGTTGTTCTTTTGTTTTTGCGCGAAGCGCAAAAACAAAAGAACAACAAATTTATTCTCCTTATTCGAAAGGCCCGTCTAAATTTCGAATTGCTGTTCCATGCGTCGGTTTGATCTCAATCTGGATAGGCACAAACTGGCGTTCTGCGGTGCTTGTGTCACGGAAGGATGCCGACTGGGCACGCCCTTCCCGCAGCCAGTCCCGCAGCCGTTCGATGTTTTCGCGCTGGGAAATCGAAATCGGCACCTGTTTTTTCAGCGCGGTCAGAATATCTTCGGTGGTGAATTCACGCCGGTCCTCGTTAAATCCGACGACCATCGCGTCGATTACAGCCTGCTCGATCTCGGAGCCGACATATCCGCACGATGCGCGGGCCAGATGATCCAGGTCGTATGCCTCCGGCAGCCTTCTGCGCTTCAGAATATGCACCGCAAAAATTTCTTTCCGTTCGGCCTCTGTCGGCAGATCCAGAAAGAATACCTCGTCAAAACGGCCGCGCCGCAGCAGCTCCGGAGGCAAAGCGGTGATGTCGTTTGCCGTGGCGACGACGAATGCCGGCGCGGTTTTTTCCTGCATCCAGGTCAGAATCGAGCCGAACACGCGTGTGCTGGTGCCGGAATCCAACCCGCCGTGTGAGAGCGCTTTCTCCAGCTCGTCGATCCAGAGGATGCAGGGCGAGATCAACTCGACCAGCGAGAGCGCCCGTCGGACGCGTTCCTCGGATTCGCCCACCAGACTGCCGAACAGCGCACCCACGTCAAGGCGCAGCAGCGGCATGTGCCAGAGACGGCTGATCATCTTGGCGGTCAGGCTTTTTCCGGTGCCCGGAATGCCGATCAGCGCGATTCCTTTCGGCGCGGGCAGTCCGTATTCGGCGGCTTCACTGCCGAAGGCCTGTTCCCGCAGCGTCAGCCACTGCTTCAATTCACCCAGCCCGCCGACGTTGGTGGGCGACTCATCGGAATCGGTGTATTCGAGCGCCTCAATTTCGCGGATGATCTGTTTTTTCTCACGGCTGACAAAATCGATGTCTTCTTCGCTCAGGTAGCCGCGGCGGACGATGCATTTGGCGAAAACCCGCTGTGCCTGGGAGGCGGAGAGGCCGAGCGCGGCCTGCAGCAATTTTTCTTTCCCGGCAGAACCCAGCCGGATTTCAACACCCGGCGTCAGCTGAAGCTTGTTCAAAACGGCCTCTAACTGGGCAATGTCCGGCAGCGGAAAGTCGATCACGACGCTGTCATTCAAAAGCTCGACCGGGACTTCGGCCGCGGCGGCAGTGATCAGGATCGATTTTTTGGAGAATTTCAAAACACCGGCCAGCGTGCGCAATTTGCGTTTGATGCTGGGGTTGGTCCAGAAGTCATGAAAATCTTTCAGGATGAACAGCGCCGCTTCCTGAGGGTCGGCTTTCTCAATCTGTTCGAGAGCGGAGAGCGGATCCCGTCCGCCTTTGGGGGCCGGTCCGCCGCGGATTGACTGGAATCCATCCGCGATATCCCAGCTGATGCAGGCGCGGCCGGTGTTTTCGCATAACGCAGTCAGCGCGTCGACGATCCGTTCTTCCTCGGGGGAAAAAACCAGGATCAGCGTGGCTTTGGAGCGCAGACAGAGGTCAATTTCTGTAATAAAATCCATTGCCACATTATACTATAGCCATGTTTTCTGTTCATAAATTTTCGGCGATTCGAGACGTGGGGAGAAGTCTCCGTAGTTCTGCGGTTTTCCCACTTCGCACAAAAATTGCAGAACTGCAGCCTTCTTTTCTTTGTCCGAAAGCGATTCGCATATTTGATTCGGATGTCAAAAGTCGGATTTACCGAAGGTGGAAACGATTGTTCAATTCTCCTGACATGCCAGTCATATTTCGAATCGCTGATAAGTTTTGCGTTTTTATGCCGGAATTCGGGAGATGGCAATCCCTTTTATTTTCCCATCCGTTGAATTTTACGCTGGGAATTTCAGCGCGACAGGAGGAATATGCCGCCGGATTTTGAAATTGGCGTCGGGACATGGAGCTGGGGCGACCGGCTGATCTGGAATTTCGGGGCTGATTATGACGAAGGGGCCCTCTATGAAGTATTTCTGCGGGCGCTGCGGGATGGTGTTGTTCTGTTCAGCACCAGTGAATCCTTTGCGGACGGCCGGGCGGAACAGATCCTGGGAAGTTTTCTGGTACAGGCGCCGAACCGGGCGTTTGTTTCGACCAAGTATGCCCCGCATCCCTGGCGGTTCCGGCGCAGTGATTTTCAATCCGCGCTTCGGGCGTCACTGGAACGGCTGCGGATTCCGGCAGTCGATTTGTATCAGGTCCTGCCTCCCGCGGGCTGGATGGGCCTGCCGGTTTTGGCGGAATGCATTTCAGAGGCATATGACCGCGGATTGATCCGCAGCGTCGGCGTGTCCAATTTCTCTGCGAATCAGATCGAACAGTTTTATGAGCTTCTGAACCGGTTCGGGACGCCGCTTTCCTTTGCAGAGGCAGAATATAATCTGCTGAACCGGGAGATTGAGCGGAACGGCGTGATGGATATCTGCGGCCGGTTGAAATTGCGCCTGATTGCGCAAAGCCCGCTGGCGATGGGGATTTTGAGCGGGAAATATCTTTCGCAGCCTGAGCCGGAAGGTGTCCGCCGGAGATTCCTGGAGCGGTACCGGAATCCCAATCTGCCGCTGCTGATTCGCTTGTTAAACAATATCGGGTCGGAACATGACGGGAAAAATTGCGCCCAGGTTTCGCTCAACTGGCTGATCTGCAAAGGCGTTATCCCGATTCCGGGCGCGAAACAGATTGAGCAGGTGATCCAAAACGATCAGGCGACCGGCTGGAGCCTTACGGCGGATGAAGTGCAGCAACTGGACGACCTGTCGGATAACTTGCAGCCCCTGCGGGCGTAATGGCTTTTTTTATTCGCCGAATTCAGAGACAAATTCAGTTTCCGGCGACAGCGGTTCGACGGCGCTGATTTCGATCTCCGCAAAAACATCCGGCTGTTCAATCCGGATTGCATCCCGCTTGATCAATTCCAGCATCGCCAGGAACGTGACGACGGCCTCAATTTTGGAGCCGGATTTCAGGAGCGAACGGAAACGGAATTTCCCGCTGTCCTGAATCCGTTGGATCAGAAGTTTGATCTTCTGCCCGATGGTGATCCTGGGTTTCGTCATGACGGTGTGCAACTCCGGCAGTTCTTTCCGGCTGAACAGATGCCCGGCGATTTCAGCCATCCGTTCTAAGGTGAAGTCGCTCAGATCCAACACCGGTTCGATCCCTGTTTCCGGAGTGTTGATCCGTTCCCAGGAGCGGCAGCCGGTTTCCTCCCGGTCGGCCAGCCAGGCGGAGAGCTGTTTGAAGCGCCGGTAAAGGATCAGCTGCTGCGCGAGCGATTCGGGCGAATTTTCATCCAGGTCCAGAATCAGCACCGGCGACCGCGGCAGCAGCGCCGCCGATTTGATCTGGATCAGACGGGCCGCGATGACGATGAACGCGGAAACCTCCGCTGGATTTTCTTCCTCCATTGCCGCAATATAGGCCAGGAATTGGTCGGTGACCTGGGCCAGCGAAAGGACAGTGATATCCAGTTCGGCCTTTTCGATCAAATTCAGCAGTACATCCAGCGGCCCCTGATAAACTTCGGTTTCGATCTGATAATGACCGGAATGGAATGATGTCGGATAAGTGCTCATCAAACCTATTTTATCACCCGGCCGCG
>CALAEB010000630.1 GCA_937890875.1 uncultured Anaerolineaceae bacterium
GGCGCATAATGCCGGGCGATTGCCACCACTTCATCTTCAAAACCGGGTGCGCCATTTGCGTTGGATAACGCTTCAATCATCGACAGGTCAGAAAAAATCTCCATTATCTCCTCATCGTTATGATAATCCTGATGGGTCCTTATACGGACTTTTTGCCGATTCTCTCTTTTCAATGGAGAAAACGGCTGGTTTAATGCGTTGCTTCTGTTCAAATTATATGCCATCTGGAAAAATCAGGCCGTGTTATTTCTGCGATTTGGAAGGAATTTCCTATTTTGAGTTGCCGGACAATACGAGGATGAAACGTTTATTTTCAAACTTTTTGGTTTGAAATGGCAATGTTAAAAACCCAGTGAATAAGCCTATCCGGACAGCGAAGACTGTCTGGTGTGTTGATTTATTGCCGGAGGGTTGGTCCATGAACGGGCTGCTGGCACTCGAACCAAGATTCAGAGATTGATTTGAATATGAGCTCTTGACAAAATTTCAATATATAAGTATATTAGAAATAACTAATATACTTATAAGCGCATCTTCGTAATGATGAGACAGTGAAATAAACTGCCGTAAAGATGCGATGAAAGGAGAATTCGGATGGAGCGCAGAGCAAAGCAAATTGCCGAACTTTTGAAAGTCCTGGCAAATGAAAACCGGCTGCTTATTTTGTGCGAACTGATCAAGGGGCCGAAGACTGTGGGCAGCCTGGGGGAGAAAATTCCGCATATCACCCAATCTGCGCTGTCCCAGCATCTGACACTTCTGAAAGCCCATGGCATTTTGGATTGTTCGAAAACAGGGCAGAGTGTAACTTATTTTCTTGTGGATCAGCGGGTGGAAGAAGTGATCAATATATTGCGGAAATATTACTGTGACGACGAAGAGATTCGTCGCTGATTGGATGAATTATTACCATTAAATTTAAGGAGAATATGATTATGGCTGCAATTACATTAACAAACGATAATTTTCAGAATGAAGTTCTTTCCTCTGAGCTTCCGGTTTTGGTCGATTTTTGGGCTTCCTGGTGCGGCCCCTGCCGGATGAACAGCCGGCTCTGGCTGCCCAATACCGCGTTATGAGCATTCCAACGCTGGCCGTTTTGAAGAACGGCAAACTGGTCGCCACCAGCGTGGGTGTTCAGCCCAAAGCGTCAATTCTGAAGCTTATCGGAGAATAATCAGCAACTTGCCCGGCGGAAGATCCCCGCGGGGCAGCCGCTGAAAACAACGCACGTAGCAATTTGGCGCCTGGAAAATGAATGCGCATGATGGTTGCCGGTGGTATCCCGGTGCAATTTGAATCATTTTGCCAGGTGCGCGGTTTATCTGAAATGTTTTTTATGCAAGGAGAATAAAAATGGATGAAATTCAAACAACACGAATGCCTTTGATCGGCGATGTCGCACCGAGTTTTAAAGCTGTAACGACTCAGGGTGAAATTAATTTTCCGGAAGATTATAAAGGGAAATGGGTGATTCTTTTCTCTCATCCGGCTGACTTCACGCCTGTCTGTACGACGGAGTTCATGACATTCGCCTCAATGGCTGACGAGTTCAAAGCGCTGAATACGGAACTCGTCGGGCTTTCGGTGGATTCGCTTTATGCGCACATTGCCTGGCTGCGCAAGATTCAGGAACTGGAGTGGAACGGACTGAAAAATGTCGAAGTGAAATTCCCGCTGATTGAAGATATTCGCATGGAAGTTGCCAATAAATATGGGATGATGCAACCCGGTCAATCAAACACGCAGGCCGTCCGCGCGGTATTTGTGATCGATCCGAACGCGAAAATCCGCACAATTTTATATTATCCGCTCTCGACCGGGCGGAATTTCGACGAGATCAAACGCATTGTAATCGCGCTGCAGAAAGCTGACAGCGACAAAGTGGCGACCCCGGCTGACTGGCGTCCCGGCGATGATGTGATTGTTCCCACCGCCGGCTCCTGCGGAACTGCCAAAGAGCGGATGGAAAATCAGGACGAAACGCAGTATTGTTTGGATTGGTTCATGTGCTTCCGCAAAGATAAAAATTAGTACGTAAGGTTGTGTTTTATCTGTTTCTTATAATTTCAGACGGAAAAATGGACCCTGATGCTGGATGGTGTCAGGATCCGTTTTTTTCATTGTTTGCGGAAGAAAAAACGGCTTTTCGATCCGTGGAGAAAAACCTCCGTGTTTTTCCTGTTCATTGTGGGTGGCTTATGTGGCTGCTTACAAAGAACGGAATGACGAAACCGGAATTCGAATTGCTGACGTTCTGGCAAAAACTCGGATTATGAAAAAAAGTGCTTTACATTTCTCCTGTTTTCTGCAGAAAACAGGAGAAATGTAAAGAAAATCTTGATTTTGAAAGGAGTTTCCCGAATTTACGCTCAGATTATGGGAATTGGGGGTTGACAGGCAGTGGAAAGGTAGTAGAATAATGAAGTTTTGGGTAGGGGAAATGGGTTTGGAAAAGGGGAAGAAGGTAAGTAAAAAGAGATAAAAAAGGCCCTTGACAGGAAAGAAGAAACCCATATAATAGAGTCCTGCCGCAAGAGAGATGAGTAAGCAGCGGGAAAAGCACCTTGACAATTGAGAAGCAGCAGAAATAAGAAACAAACCAGACAATTCCGGAGGGAAGACTGAAGCGAAATGAAGCGGATCTGAGAGGATCCGGATGAAATGATGCGGAGAGTTTGATCCTGGCTCAGGATGAACGCTGGCGGCGTGCCTAATACATGCA
>CALAEB010000631.1 GCA_937890875.1 uncultured Anaerolineaceae bacterium
ACAGGGAGAACTGTTCGAGCGCCTGCCGGTCCAGCAGCGCTTCATCCGCCGTCTGTGGGAAACGTCCTTCGGTAATTTCCACCCCCATCTCGCGGGAAATCGCCTCCTCCGCACCGCTGATCGCCAATTCCTTCCCGTGCAGTTTGTATCCATCCCTGCTGCCAATCCCGCTGCTGATCCAGCCGGAAACTGTGATATCCATCCGGTTCCGGATCAGCTCCGCAGCTGCCTCGTCAATCTCCTTGAAGGCCACGTGATAATTCCCATACGTTTTAATGGCGTTCAAAGTCTGTGAACGGACCTCCATCTCGGCCATGCCGAAAATCGCGCTCACCAGGCAGACCGCAATCGCGATCGTCAGGATCGTGATCCGGTTTTTCCGCGGATGCGCTTTTTCATCTTTCGCGACCAGATCCAGATAGCTGTTCATGACTTCCGCGCTCCCAAGTCAGTCAGGACGCCATCGGAAATCCGCAGCACCCGGTCGGCAGCGGCAGCAATGTTTTGATTATGCGTAATCAGCAGGATCGTCTGCCGGTAGCGCAGCGCGGCAGTTTTCAGCAGCGTGATCACATCCTGACTGTTCTTCGTATCCAGATTCCCGGTCGGCTCATCCGCCAGGATCAGCATCGGCCGCGTGATCAGCGCCCGCCCGATCGCCGCCCGCTGCTGCTGTCCGCCGGAGAGCTGCCACGGCAGATGATGCCGGCGGTCTTTCAGGTTCAGAACCTCCAGCAACTCTTCCACATAAGCAGGGTCCGGTTTGCGGTAATCCAGCAGCAGCGGAAAAATGATGTTCTGTTCCACATCCAATTCGAGGATCAGGTTGTAGGCCTGGAAAATAAACCCGATATTGCGCCGGCGGAAAATCGTCTGCGGTTCATCCTGCAGAGATAATATATCCTTTCCGTCGATCCGGATCTGGCCGGACGTCGGCGTATCCAGCGCCCCGATCAGGTTGAACAGCGTGCTTTTTCCGGAACCGGATTCACCGACAACCGCGACCAACTCGCCTTTGGGAACCGAAAAATTAACATTTTTTAATGCTTCAACCGCTGTATCACCGCTGCCGTAGACTTTGCATAATTCGCTCACTTCCAATAAATCCATAACAATTCACCTTTCGTTATTCTAAAGCTCAAAGTTAAGACTGCTGACAGCAACCAGACATCCGAAAATAAAAAATCCTTTTGAATTGCCGCCAATAACCAGCATAACAACTCAGTCTTACAGAAAAGTGAATACCGCCTTACAAATTTGTAAGATTCAGCGGTTGATGCATTATTGATTCAGGTGTCAAAAGGATAAAATTTCTTGAAAGGAGTTATTTGTTGTTCTGTTGTCCGCTGATCCATGCTTTTGACACCGCACCCATGATTCGATTTTTTATATACTGTGGAGTTTCAGAAAATCGAGCGTAAAAGTGCTGCCTTCACCCGGCGCGCTGACCACCGAGACCGCGCCCTGATGCGCTTCGACAATCGTCTTTACCAGCGGAAGTCCCAGCCCGATTCCCTGCTGGTCCCGGGAGAAACGGCTGCGGTAGAAACGCTTGAAGATATGATGAATATCCTCCGGATGGATCCCCTCTCCGTTATCCTGAACGCTGAGCTTCAGGCTCAGCGGCGTTTCTTCCCAGCGGACAGAAACCAGGCCGCCTGCCGGCAGATGATCCAGCGCATTTTTGATCAGGTTGGCGATGGCCTCGGCCAGCCAGGTCCGGTCGCAAAACAACGCCGCATCCGCCGGTCCTTCCAGTGAGATGCGCTTGGCTTCCCGTTCCAGCCGGGCTTCAAAAATCGCAGTCGTTTCACGCGCCAGCGCCCGGATGTTCACGTTCGTTTTTTCCAGAACCACGCTCCTGGCATCAAAGCGGGTCAGCTTCAGCAGATTTTGAATCAACCGTTCCATCTGCTCCAGCGCGGCGGCCGATTTTTCCGAAAAACGCCGGACCGTAGCCGGATTCCCACTCTCCGCCTGAACAATTTCATTGCACATTTTGAGCGCTGAGAGCGGCGTCCGCAGCTGGTGGGAAATGTCGGCCGTCATCTGCTTCAAAAACCCTTTGGCCTCCCGCTCCGCTTCGGCATGCGCGGCGAGCATGGTCGCCAAGCCGTTCACCGATGAAAACAATTTCGACAAACTTCCTTCTTCCTCGCTTTCCAGCCGAGCATCCAGCTTCCCGTCGATAAACGCCTGAACCGAAGTGTCCGCCTTCTCAATCACCTGCCGACGGTTTTCCAGATAACGCCAGAGGATAAGCGAAAGCACAACCGCCAGCAGGAAAACCAGCCCGGTAAAAAGGATCCGATATTTCCGTTCATTCGCCGTAAGCGCAGGCAGAACAAAACCAAGATTACCGGAACGATAACCGATTGTCTCCAGCAAACTCCGGCCGCTTTCCGCCGCGGCTTCCGGCTTTTCCGCGGTAAAAGCCATCGTCACGACCAGCGGATCCGCCCCCGCCGATATCAGCGAACCGGCCACTTCCGCGTCATGCCGCAGCAGCAGCTCTTCAAAATCTCCATGGAGCATCCGCGGAGCAATCAAAGCCATGCCCAGCAGCAGCGCAACAATCAGAAAAAAGGTCGAAAAAAGACGAAAAATATTTTTGTCCTGCAACAGATTCATGCTTCATTCCTCCGGCGGCACCAGCCATTGATAGCCGATCCCGCGCACATTGATCAGCATCCGCGGATGCTCCGGGTCGTCCTCGACCTTGCCGCGCAGCCGGCTGATATACACCGAAAGCGTGTTGTCATCCACAAACTCCCCCCGCTGATCCCAAAGCCTGTCCAGAATCATCTCCCGCGGCAGCACGCTGTTCGGATGGCGCATCAGCAGCGTGAGCAATTTCAGCTCGGTAGCGGTCAGATTCAGCGGCTGCCCGTTTTTGTAAGC
>CALAEB010000632.1 GCA_937890875.1 uncultured Anaerolineaceae bacterium
TCACAGAATTCCCATTTACGATTCGAAGGGTCCACATATTTTGGATTGCGGAAGCGTGCCGTCAGCATGATCCATATAAAGAAAAACGAGGCTGTCTCAAAAAAGGGTGAACGGCCTCGTTTTGTTAATCTGTCTGTACGAAAATGAAAACTACTTTTCGTTTTCTTTCTTCGCTTTTTCGAGATTGGCGATGATCTCCTGCGTGATATGCGGCGGTACATTCTCATAGTTGCTGAATTCCATCTCGAATATACCGCGTCCGGCGGTCATTGACCGGAGCTGGGTGGTATACCGCTGCATTTCAGCCAAAGGAACGGAAGCCGTTACGGTGCTTTCCCCTTTTTCCGTGTTCATACCCAAAATCCGGGCTCTGCGGGTGTTCAGGTCACCGATGACATCCCCCATGTTTTCTTCAGGAACGGTGATTTTCACTGTGTAAATCGGCTCCTCAAGCATAGGGCTGGCGTCGGAAAAGGCCAGTTTGAAAGCTTCGCGCCCGGCGGTTTCAAACGCGATCGGTTTTGAGTCAACCGGGTGTTCCTTTCCGTCATAGACGGAGACATAGACGCCGTGGATCGGGAAACCGGCCAGAATCCCTTCTTTCATCACATTTCGGATCCCTTTTTCGATCGCCGGTATGTAGCTGGCGCTGATTGCGCCCCCGAAAATATCGTTGTGGATTTCGAATTCAGCATCGTGATTCGGCTTGACCCGCAAATGAACTTCACCGAACTGCCCGGAACCGCCGGACTGTTTCTTGTGCCGGTACATTGCCGAAGCCTCTTTGGTGATGGTTTCCTGGAAGGGAACCCGCGGTTCTTTCACAAGCAAGTTCACCTGGAATTTGCTCTCCGCCCGGCGGATCGCCACATCAATATGCTGGTCGCCCATCCCTTGCAGCAGCGTCTGGTTGGTTGCCATTTCGTTATACCATGTAAGCGTCATATCCTCTTCACAGAGGCGCGTGAGCGCCGGACTGATCTTGGTAGAGTCTGCCTGCGTTTTCGGGAAAACGGCAACCCGGTAAAGTGCGCTTGGATATGCGGGGGCCGGAATGGTCAGCGGATTCGCTTTGTCTGAGAAGGTGTCCGCTGTTACGGTTTCGCCGAGTTTCGCGACACTGCAAATATCCCCGGCATGGACCGTCTTCACGGCGGAGTTATCTTTCCCGACGGGAATATTGAGGTTCCCGTAACGTTCTTCCACTCCTCTCGAACTGTTCCAGATCCGGGAGTCCGCGTTCAGGGTTCCGGAATACAGGCGGATAAAGGTCTGCTTCCCTACGAATGGATCCGCCGTCGTTTTCCAGACATACGCGGCCAGCGGGCCGGAATCGCTGCATTTAACTTCGACGTCATTGTTATTCTTGTCTTTTGCAATGACCGGGGCTACTTCTGTCGGGTTGGGGAGTAAGTTGATGAAAGCGTCCAAAATTTGCGCGACACCGACTTCGGTTCCGGCTGCGGCACAATAAACCGGGACAAAATTGCCCGCTTTGACGGCTTTGCCAAAACCGCGCAGGATCTCTTCATCCGTTAATTCCATTGTCTCAAAGAATTTTTCCATCAGCGCTTCTTCGCCTTCGGCGGCGGCTTCGGTTAAAGCCGCGCGAAGTTCCTGCGCTTCGGCCTGATATTCCGGCGGAATATCAACGGCTTCGTTTTTTGTTCCGTCATACGCCTTCATGGTGAGAATATCAATCACACCATGAAAGTCCAGTTTTTCTCCCCAGGGGATTTGAACCTGAATTAATCGGCGGTCTGTATATTCCACTAAAGACGAGAACGCTTTTTTGAAGTCGGCATTCTCACGGTTCATTTTATTAATCACAACAATTCGGGGAAGTTCAAATTTATCGGCGTATTTCCAGGCAATTTCGGTACCGACTTCACGCCCTGATACCGAATCGATCAGGACACAGGCGCCGTCGGCAACGCTCAATGCTGAAATCACTTCGCCGATGAAGTCATTGTATCCCGGGGTATCCAGGATGTTGATTTTGGTGTCTTTATATTCAACGGGAACTACAGCGCTGTAAAGTGAAATCTTCCGGCGTTTTTCTTCGTCGTCAAAATCTGAAACGGTAGTTCCGTCCTCAATTTTTCCGACACGTGTCGTTGCGCCCGTAAAATGGAGAAAAACTTCAGACATTGTGGTCTTGCCGGCGCTGCTGTGCGATACCAGCGCAATGTTGCGAATTGCTTCGGATGAGTACTCTTTCATTTATTTCGCCCTTCTGAAAAATTATTTTGTAAACTTTCTGTAAAAGTTTGTAGCTGTATTGCCTCTATGATCATCCATTTTATTAGAAGAGACACAGAATGTCAAAGGATTTTCGTCCTAAAATATCAGGAGAGGTGGGTAATAATCATTTTTTGCACGCAAAACATGCTGTTTATTCAATTTCAGGACGATCGGGTGTGAAATTCAGCGTTGAAATCCCGGGAAGATTATCCGAAGCTGTCTCCCAAAAAAATCCGGATTGTTGTTCGCCGTTAATACGGTATTAAATTTTGAGCGCCGGGCTGGTTCGGAGCGGTGATTTATCGAAAGTGCGGCAGCTCTTCCGATTTCGAGAAAAGCGCCGCACCTTCGTTGATAACAAGTGTCTGTCAGTTTTGAGCGGTTTGTTTATTCAGCTTCCGGGCTGCTTTTGGGTCCCAGGCTCAGGATCTGGTTCAGGATGATACCGAAGACCGCGGCGCCGGCAATGCAGGGTACCTGAACCCCGAAGAAGGGGATGCTTCCGCCGAAGGCGTATTGTCCGCCGACACCGATAATGATGATGGTAGCGATGAGGGAGATGCTTTTGGACTCGAAGAAGTTGACCTTCTTGTCAACCATGATCGCAATACCCTGTGCCGCGATGGCTCCGAAGAGGAAAATTTCCAGCCCGCCGATAACGGCTGTCGGGATCGCATAGATCATGTTGATCAGCGGCGTGAAGCAGGAAACGACCATGGCGATGATTGCCGCAACGATCAGAACCGGTACGGAAAAGACTTTTGTGATGGTCATCGCGCTGATGTTTTCTCCGTAGTTGGTTCCGGCAGGCCCGCCGATCATCGCAGCGACGATGTCACCGATGCCGTCACCGATCAGGTTCAGCCCGAGTTTTTCAGCGATTGCATAATGCTTGCCGCTTCCCTTTTGCTTCGCGAGGTTGTTGACGTAGATATCCAACTGGTAAATGTGCGCGGTGGATTCCGGGATGGTGGCGATGGCGATCGGCATGATTGCGGCAACGGCTGCCCATGACGGTCTTGGCAGTGTAAAGGCCGGCAGCGCGAAGAAGCCCTTCCCGGCGTTTTCAGCCAGCTCGCGGAAGAAGTTGATCCCGGTCACTTGGCTGATGACGAAGGCGACCACGCAACCGACAATCGGGCCGAGCAGCAAAGGCAGCTGGCTGGCAAATCCTTTCAGATAAACTGAGAAGAGGATGGTTGAAATCAATGTGACCAGCGAAATGATCCAGGCCAAATTCATCGCGAGCCCGCTTTGACTTTCTTCAATTCCCGCGGGTACGGCGGAGGCGTCTAAAAGCGCGTTGGAGGCCAGTGTCAGACCGATTGCCATGGCAATCGGACCGGTGATCGTGGCCGGAAGCACTTTTTCGATAGATTCTTTGCCGAATCTTTTGACGATCAGACCGGCGATGATTGAGACAAAGCCGGACATCACAATTCCGAATTGCGCTACCCGGATCTGACCTTCCAGGTCATCGCCCGCTGCGGCCTGGGCGGCCATAATTCCGGCGATTGCGGAGATATATGAGAAACTTGAACCGTAGTAGAGCGGAATTTGTCTGCCGGTGATCAGGATGAAACAGAGTGTGGCAAGACCGCTGGCGAAAATGGTCGTTGAAATCCGGAAATTCGTAATCAGCGCCACCGTAACCGTCGCAGGAAACATGACAATGACCTGCTGGAGCGCGTACAATACGAGTTTGATAAATGGAGGGCGTTCGTCCGGTAAATAACCGATTGGCTGTGCGTTTTGTTTCAACATGGTTTTCTCCTCAATTTATTCGAAATTGATAAAAATAAACCACGGCATTTCAAGCAATGCCGTGGATTTCAACCGAAGTCTTTCCGTCAATCTCCGCAAGATTGACCGCGATGAACTCATTTTGGGATGTGGGGATATTCTTCCCGACATAATCCGCCCGGACCGGCAGTTCCCTGTGCCCGCGGTCGATCAGGATCGCCAGTTGGATCGCTCCCGGGCGGCCGAGAGCGAACAACGCGTCGATTGCCGCGCGCACGGTTCTGCCGGTATATAACACATCGTCCACCAGAACGATTTTCTTTCCGATGATTGAAAAAGGGATGTCCGTAGCGTTCAGATGGGGCATATCATCAATGCTGGTGAGGTCGTCCCGATAAAACGTAATATCGATTACCCCGACGGGAATCTCCGCGCCTTCAATTTCCGCAATTTTCTCGGAAATGATTCTTGCCAGCGGGAGGCCCCGGCGCTTAATACCGACCAGGCATAGCGATTCTGTCCCGTGATTCCGCTCAATGATCTCATGGGCGATTCTGGTCAGCGCTCGCTGCATTGCGGGTTCATCCATGATAACGGCTTTGACAGTTGTCATTCTTCGCTTTCCACCTTTTTGATAAAAAAAATCCTGCCGTATAAGCGTGTGCGGCAAGATTTCCCTGAGATTCAAGTGAATATGACATTATGCCAATCTTGCCGATCTCTCTGTATCGCGCTTAAAGATTTGTTTCAGATGATTATATCATTGCTTTGAAAACCGGAAAGGGCAAATTTGAAAAAAATGACCGGATTTTTCTGATTTAAACAGATCCCAAATGTCGGCTCCGGTTTAGAAACAGGCAGTGCGTTGTTCCGCCCTTGAGTTGCCGGTTCCGTCCACGCTGTGCGTTTACAAAGGAAGTTTGCAACCGAAAAGAGCCGAGAATGCGGGCGTTGCTTCCGGGATATCAGGTTTCCTGCCATTTTATCGAACAGTTTCTGCCGGAATAAGACCGTTTGTGAGAGGCTGGCGACCCGATTCAGGCCGAAAGGGTCGGGTCCCGCTTTTCGTCAAAGCTGAAAATATTCAGAAACTTGCGGGCCCGCTCGGTTTTGGGCTGCGTGAAGAATTCCTCCGGCGCGCCGGATTCAACAATTTCACCGCTGTCAATAAAGACCACCCGGTCGGATATCGCCTTGGCAAACTGCATTTCGTGCGTCACAATGATCATGGTCATGCCGCCTTTTGCCAGCTTCAGCATCACATCCAGCACCTCCCGGACCATCTCCGGGTCCAGCGCGGCTGTGATTTCGTCAAAAAGCATGATCTCCGGTTCCATGATCAGCGCCCGAACGATGGC
>CALAEB010000633.1 GCA_937890875.1 uncultured Anaerolineaceae bacterium
CCGGACAGATGATGCCACACCGGCCTTGCTTCGCAGCGCTCGCTTCGAACCCGGCAATTCAAATGAGCCTGTATATTTCGAATAAAAAACTGCGGTTCCGCTGTTTTCTCATTGCAATATTTTCCGGATTCGCCGAAAACACAACCGTCGTTTAATAAACCTGATAAATCCGGCAGTCACCGGACGAGAATACCAGTTTCAGATTGGAACTGAACTTCTGTTCCTGAACCTTGTATGCACTGCGTTCGGCTGATCCGATGAAGACGTAACGCACCTGATACCGGTCCATCAGCTCTTTAGCGGTGCTCCAGCTGCGTGATTCATAAATTTGCCGCACATCCGTTTCCCGGCTGCCGATTTCGGTGTAACCGCCGCGCCATTGGGATTCATGGTTCGTCGGCCCCAGTATTGCGGGCAGCCCGGAAAACGTACTGCCCGCGTTATCCGAAGTATAACTGGAGCCCACTTTTTCCACTATCACACCCGGTTCCGCCTGCCGCAGCCACTCGATCCCGGCCCAATCGTCCGGGCGGCTGCGGGCCAAAAACGCTTCCCCGTTCAACGTCAGGTTCTGCGTGCCGCCGGTCGCTTTTTGGCTGAGAGATTCCATGCGGGTCAGTATTCCCCAAAACGGATAAAGCAGGGCGCAGATAAGCAATCCAGCAGTCAGCAGATTGATTAAGCCGGCCTTCCATCCCGAAAGTGACCGGTTCAACCGCGGCCAGAGATACGCCGCACTCAATCCCAGCAGGATCCAGGCCTGATAATAGAATTTGAAAATCGTATTCATCCGGTTGCCGAAAAAGTCCCGCAAGTAAAAGAACTCCGGAATCAGAATCAGTCCGAAAGCGACCAGCAGCAGCAGTGCCGCAAAACTGTCGGAAGCCGTGTCATTCGTGGCAATCTGCCGGTCGTTCGCCGACAGTTCAGAAGGCTGCGCTTTGCGTACAAAGCCGGCAAGGACCGCCAGCCCGGCCGCGAGGCCGCCGAGCAAGAGAATCATAGTCGGCAGTGTTTCCGCCCGGCGTACCAAAAATTGCCTTAACGGCGCATCAGATTGAAGCGCTCCCTGGGTTCCGGCATAAGCCGAACCGGCCAGCCACAGCGCACTGCCGATCCGGCTGAGCAATCCGTTTCCGGATTGTTCCAGCGAAGGATCCAGCGAATTGAACCCGGTCAGCAACCCAAAAAGCAGCGTTTCCAGCAGGAACAACGCCAGAAAGACGGTTCCGGCAATTTTCAGCCAGCGGAAAAATTCTTTTCGATTGTTTTTCAGCGCGGTCAGAACCAGCCAGACCAGCACCGGAAAAAGAAACAGTCCGAACATGATCAGCAAATGGATGGTGCGCGTGGTAAAAACCCCGCTCGGGATCAGCCCGCCGGCCTGGCTGGATAACCCCAGCAAAAACAGCCCGAACAGCAGTATACACGCGGCTCCGCAGGAGATCGCCGACCCGATGAAGGTCCGCAGCGGGAAACGTGCCGTTTCCCGGT
>CALAEB010000634.1 GCA_937890875.1 uncultured Anaerolineaceae bacterium
CACCGATCACACGGGCATTAATTTCCCGAAGCCATCCGTCCGCCGCCGCCGGGATATCCCGGATCAGCGGCGCAGAGGGGAATTTTTCCGGATCATCCAGATAAGCGGTATCCCCGTCCTGCAGTCCGACCAGCAGTTTCAGGCTTTCAAACGCCCGCCCGCTTTTCAGCGCATCCAACACCATTTCACGGGCAATTTCGATCCGATCGGCTTTTTGACCCATCATCAGCAGGATGGCGGAAGATTCGATGCAATGCTCTTCCAGATCGGGCGCAGTCGGAGCACCGCGCAACATGCCGACAGCCTCCTTAACTTCCAGAATATTGCCGACCGCATACCCCAACGGCTGGTTCATATCGGACAGTTCTGCTTTCACTGTCCGGCCGCATTGCTTCCCGATCGAAACCATCAGTTCCGCCAATTCTTTCGCCTGTGTCAGATTCTCCATAAATGCGCCGCTACCGACTTTGACGTCGAGCAGGATGGAATGCGTACCGGCAGCGATCTTCTTGCTCATGATCGAAGAAGCGATCAAAGGCATGGAAGGCACGGTTCCGGTGACATCCCGCAATGCGTAGAGTTTCCCGTCCGCCGGCGCGAGGTCAGCGGATTGCCCAGAAAGGACGGTGCCATAGGTTTTTAATTGCGTGAGAAACGCTTCCTTGGTCAGGTTCAGCCGGATGCCGGGAATCGACTCGAGTTTGTCGATCGTCCCGCCGCTGAACCCCAACCCGCGACCGGACATTTTCGCCACGGCAAGCCCGCAGGCGGAAATAATCGGCTGCACAATCAAGGTGGTTTTATCACCGACACCACCGGTGGAATGCTTATCCACCGCATTCTCCACGACACCATCCAGTGATAACACTTCACCTGAATACGCCATCGCCATGGTCAGAAATCCCGTTTCCACCGCGTTCATCCCCCGGCACATGACGGCCATCGCCCAGGCCGCAGCCTGATAATCCGGTATATCACCGGCCGTGTACCCTTGAATGAAAAATTCAATTTCTTCGCGACTGAATTCCTTCCCGTCGCGTTTTTTGATAATAATATCCACGATGTTCATTTGCTCTCTCCAACCGCCGATTCAGAATTTGAACCAACGGAATCGTTTTTTGTCATTGTGCTGTCCGGCGGCTCACCGGACAACATTTCCGAAACAACATCTCTTTTGTTCATCGCCAGCGATTCAAAACAGGCGGCTCTTTTCCGAATAGAAACAGACAGGTTGTGGTTCTTTTATTTTTTCGCGGATCGAAAAAATAAAAGAACCACAACCTGCTTTCTTCAAAATTCAAATCGCCGGTTCATTGTTCGAAATCCTGAACTTCGGTTTATTGCCGCATGACCGGAAACCAGATAGACGCATTAAAACCATATTCATCCGCGGAAACCGCCTGTCCGGAAATTTCCGGCACACCGTTCCGGCAGACCCATTCATAAGCGGTCTCCCTGCCGGTGACCGCCGCAGGAAGAACAATATTTTCCATTTCGGGTTTTGCGCATTCCTGTTTCATAACATCCGAAGGTTCGGAGCTAAAGTCAACCGGATTGGGACAATTGGGATAGGAACTGGAATCGCACCCCCAGACCTGTCCGTTCATGCAGCGCCAGATAACGCTGAAAGAACCGGCTTCAGCGTTATCAATCCCCATCGCCTGCAGCACGGAACTGGTTACATCGGGATGCGTCTGCGCTCCGGTATATTCCGAGCCGGGAGTGCTGATGGTGCCAACAGCCTGACAGTAATCCCACGGATTGTCATAGGTAACTCCGGCCGGGATAGGCGTGGTCCCGCTCCTGATTTCAATCTCTTCGCTGGTGGTTTCGCCGGATACGACCGGTGCGGTGCCGGTTGCCTGTGCGGCTGCCATCTGGTCCGCAAGGATTTCCTCCCGGGTTTGCGTACTTTCGATTTTGCCTGCATTTTTGTCCGGCAAATTTTTAAGGCAGGCGGAAAGCAGAACCGGGATCACAATCAGCCATAACAGCATGCGCGTTCGTTTCATTGGGGTCGTCTTTCTATAATCGTTTCTATACTTTATTTTAACAATGATTATTGTTTATTGAAAGGATCAGTCTGCCGTGTCAGCAATGCGAAATATGCGAACCATCGCTGCCCGGTCTGTTCTTTCTCAATCCCAGTCATCCGGCGTCAAATGACGGAGCCGTTTCAATTCTCCGCGCTTCTTTTTGCTGCCGATCCTGGCGGCCCGCACCGCCGTTCCCGGCCTGGTCGGTTTGCGAAGTTTCGGTTTGACCAGGGCTTTCTGAATCCAGGCTGTCAGCCGTTGAACAGCGTCCAAACGGTTTTGCTCCTGTGTCCGGTGGCGTTTCGCCTCAATAATCAGGATCCCATCTTCGGTTACCCGGACGCCGGCCAGCTTTATCAGGCGTTCCTTGACATCCTGTGGGAGCGCAGCCGAAGCGCGAATGTCAAAACGTAATTGGACGGAAGTGGAAACTTTGTTTACATTTTGTCCGCCCGGTCCAGAGGCGCGGATCGGATCAAAATGAAGTTCGTTTTCATCAATATGGACGGAAGAACTGATGTGTATCATCCATCAGGCCAGAAATTCATTCAACAAATCGCGCAAAGCGGTGAGCTCTGCCTTTGAAAGCGTCACACCCTTGCCCATCTTTTCGCCGTCCGGCGCCCAATCGCGCAGATCATATTTGGCGTCCCGATCATTCCAGCGAATCAGGTTCAATTCCTTCTTCCAGCCGGTCGCAGACTCTGAAAGCACGCCGATTTTCTGGACAATTTCAAATTTTATGTCAGACATGAAGGTTTCCTCTATTTCAAAATTGGTTCAAATGCCAAAAGTCAAATTGTCGAAGCGGAAACTGTTGTTCTGTTTTTTGTTGGGCAGAGCCCAACAAAAAACAGAACAACAAATAACTCCTTTTGGGAAATTTTACCCCTTTGATACCCGTATAAAATTGATATCAGCGATTCAAAATGCCGAATTTGTACAAGCAAAAACTGTGCTTTGATATGGCGCGGCAGGCCGTTCCATATCAAAACACCAGTTTCCGCCGAAGCCGGTCTGATGATTCCGCACTGACGCCGGGGAATGTTATTTCAAAACATCCTCGAATTCCGGATTGCCAACCATCACTTTTACCGCGTAAGAACAAACCGGAATGATCTTTTTTTGCTCTTTCCGGGCATATTCAACCACCCTGTCAAGCAGTTTTCGGGCAATACCCTGTCCCCGCAGTGTTTCCGAAACATAAGTATGATCAATAATCAGCGTGTCGCTGCCGGCGCGTCTGAATGTGATTTCCGCTATCGGAGTCTCTTCATTTTCTCCGATGTAATATTTGTTTTCTCCCTCAACGATCGACGGTAACATTTTTTTATCCTTTCCGGATCCTTTCATTCCAAGGCGAAAGCGATCCTGCCTTCCTTTCCCTATTGTATAACAGCAATCGGTTTTTTGGCGATTCCCCGGCAGCGTTCAGCAAGCCAATTTATCCGACGCAGATCGTCAAACTTCGAACTTACTGCCAACATTTCGGATCGCGGATTATATCAACAATCCATTTTTCTGTATAAATTGTATGTTATTATTTCAAAATTGAAGAAGCAGGCTCATGAACTTCAGCCCTGTTTCGTTGAAATCGACTCTTTTTGTTGCGCTTTCCGCACAAAGTCTGCATCTGCGGCAAAAAGGGTTCCAGTTCCGTATAAAAATCAAAGATATACCGAAGGCGCTGCGCTTCGGCCGGATTATATTAAAATGAACATCCTTCATCTGAAATATGCGTTGGAAGTAGAAAAAACTGAATCGATCACGAAGGCGGCAAAAAACCTTTATATCGGCCAGCCGAATTTAAGCAAAGCCATCAAGGAACTGGAAACGGTTATCGGATTCAATATTTTTATTCGTAATCCGCGCGGGATGACCCCCACGCGCAGAGGAAAAGAATTCCTGGACCAAGCCCGAAAAATCGTCAACCAGCTCGATGAGATGAAAAAGATTTATCTGCCGCTGAAACCGGCCGCCCAGCGATTTTCGATCTCGGTTCCACGGGCCAGTTATATATCGGATGCGTTTACCAATTTCGTCAAGACGCTGGATATCCAGAAAGAAATCGAGCTGAGCTTCTTCGAAACAAATTCGCAGCAGACGATCACGAACACACTTGAAACAGAGTGCAACTTGGGCATCGTCCGCTTCCAGACGACTCATGAAACCTATTTCCTGGATTTATTCCGGGAAAAGAACATCGATTATCAGGAAATCTGGCAGTTCGAATATTTGGTTGTCATGTCGCGTTCCCATCCGTTGGCCAACGCGGAAAAAATTTTATTTTCCGATTTACGGGACTATATCGAAATCGTGCATGGGGATCTCGCGCTGCCCGTAAACGGCTACACAAAAACGAAAAAAAAGCCGGACATGGTCCAGACAAACAAACGGATCTTTGTTTATGAACGCGGCAGTCAATATGATTTGCTCTGCACTGTTCCGGAGACCTACATGTGGGTGTCACCGATTCCGGAGGAGATGCTCTCCCGGTTCTCCGTTGTCCAGCGAAAATGTAAGGTTGACAACTGGAAATTCAAAGACGTTCTGATTTTTCCCAAAGGCTATCAGTTCACTGCCCTGGATCAGGCTTTTATCACGCAGCTTTTCAAATCAAAAGAAGCGGTATCCGCCGTCCAAAATAAATAAAGTTCAGGTATTAAAAGGGCAAAATTTCCTCAAAGGAGTTATTTGCTGTTTTATTTTTTATTGGGCGAAACCCAATAAAAAATAAAACAGCAGCTTCCGCTTCAACAATTTGACTTTTAACACTTTAATCAAATAAGCCCGGCAGTCTGCATTTAAATATCGTACTCATCTGAAGAAACCGCAGTTCTTTTTTTGTGCAAAGCGCAAAAAAAGAACTGCAAATCTGCCATTTGAAAAATTTCCAAGGGATATCTGTTGGTACATACCGGTATGCAAATTGCGAATTTGTGAAATCCGCAACATATCGTTATAATTTTCACAAATTAAGTCGCAGGACGATTGTGTCCGAGAAAAACAGGAGATGAAAATGGCAAGATTTACACTACCTCGTGATATTTATTATGGTCAGGGGTCATTAGAAACGCTGAAAACGATTAAGGGGAAAAAGGCAATCATCGTTGTCGGCGGCGGTTCCATGAAAAAGTTCGGTTTTCTGGATCAGGCGGTGGATTATCTGAAAGAAGCCGGTTTTGAAGTTGAACTTTTTGAAAATGTTGAACCGGATCCTTCTGTCGAAACTGTCATGAAGGGCGCCGCGGCAATGCAGAAATTTCAACCGGACTGGATTATCTCCATGGGCGGAGGATCCCCCATTGACGCCGCCAAGGCGATGTGGGCATTCTATGAATATCCCGAAACAACTTTCGAGGATCTGATCATTCCATTTAATTTCCCTGAACTGCGCCAAAAAGCAAAATTCCTGGCGATTCCTTCAACCTCCGGAACCGCGACGGAAGTTACCGCATTCTCGGTAATTACCGACTATGCGAAAGGAATCAAATATCCGCTGGCCGACTTCAATATCACGCCGGACATTGCAATCGTGGATCCCGCGTTGGCGGAAACCATGCCGGCCACATTGACAGCGCATACCGGTATGGACGCTTTGACCCACGCGATTGAAGCTTACGTTTCCACACTGAATTCACCATTCACAGATCCGCTGGCACTGAAAGCCATTCATATGGTTTTTGATTATCTGCCGGATTCATATAACGGTGACAAGAAAGCCCGCGAACAAATGCATTACGGCCAATGTCTGGCCGGGATGGCATTTTCCAACGCGCTGCTGGGAATCGTTCATTCAATGGCTCATAAGACCGGCGCGGCATTCTCAACCGGCCATATTCCTCACGGCTGCGCAAACGCGATTTACCTTCCTTACGTGATCAAATTCAACGCAAGCGCCGCGGAGGCCCGTTATGCGGACATCGCCCGGTCCGTTGGACTCGAAGGAAAGACGGACGCTGAACTGACTGAAAAACTCTGTGAGAAAATTGACGCTTACAACGTGAAACTTAACATCCCAAAGACCTTGAAAGAATTCGGCATTGTTGAAGATGAATTCAAACAGAAGGTCGCCCATATCGCTGAATTGGCAGTCGGCGACGCCTGTACAGGTTCGAATCCGCGCCCGATTACACCTGCGGAAATGGAAAAACTTCTCACCTGTACTTATTACGGGACAGACGTAAACTTCTAAAAAATATTCCTCTCCATTATTAGCAGCATTGCTGGTAAAGAAGCTCTCTCTTCGAAAACGGTCACCCCAATCATCAAAGCGGGGTGATCGTTTTATTCACAGCACCCGGATCAGACATCAAACACCGAAAGGTTTCAAAAGATTTGTCCGTCTGCCCTGAGCCATCGTCCGAGATGCTGAGAGCAGACGTTTTTTACCAGCCGGATCAGTTTTTCAGAACTTTTACCAGGAAAATTATCACAGCAATCACAATCACCAACGTGATCATTCGGCGGTGCCAACTCCCGCCGGTTAAAGCATTCGGATCACCGATCACAGAACGGTTGATAGCATCAGCCAAATTGATCGCCGGGTGTTTTCGATATTCTTCGGTCCGTTTTTTATCCGGTTGGTCCCGGTTATCCATATTTTTGCTCCTTTTTCCAGAGTTCTGTTCACTTGTTAATTGTATTATCGGGAACGCTGCTTTTTCGCATAACAGGCTGAATGATGACAGAAATACGAACCACAAAAGGGGGTATCGCGTTCCTGATATTCCGACAATATTCCCCTGCGTTTTCTGAAAAAAAAGATGACGTTTGTCAGGATTTTATCAATATGTATTTTCATATATACCGGTATTCATAAATCGAATTTAACAAATCTATCCCGATTCGTTAATATTTTCACAATTTTAGTATAAAATAGGATTATACTAAGGAGAAAGAATCTATGTTTAACTTACAAAATCGAGTCGCTGTAATCACCGGCGCTTCCAGTGGGTTGGGAATGCAAATGGCCCAAGGTTTAGCAGGGCAGGGAGCGGATGTTGTTTTGCTCGCCCGCCGGGAAGCAAAGTTACAGGCAGTTGCAGCGGAAATCGAGCGAAAATACAGTGTGAAAGCTTTTCCTGTTGTCTGTGATGTAACCGATTTGAAATCTGTCCAAGCGGCCGTAAAGGCTGAAGAGATGGAAGATGACGTATGGCAGGGCAATATTGAGATTGATCTGACCGGTGTTTTCCGGGTTGCCCGTGAATTCGGTAAACTCATGCTGAAAGCAGGATACGGCCGGATTATCAATATTTCTTCCATGTACGGCATCGTCGGGAATCGCGAAAGCCCTGCCGCGGCATATCATGCTGCGAAAGGCGGTGTGGTCAATCTTACCCGCGCACTGGCGGCAGAGTGGGCGGCACGCGGAGTTACCGTCAATTGCATCTGCCCCGGTTACTTCGAAACAGAACTGACGATTGACACGCTGCGTACAGAATCCTTCACAGACTATATGAAACGTTCGGTTCCCCTCCAACGTTATGGAAATGCCGGCGAACTGAATGCAGCCGCCTGTTTTTTGGCTTCTGAAGAAGCTTCTTATGTAACCGGTGTTATTCTGCCGGTTGACGGTGGGTACACCGCGATTTGATCGGGTTCTAATGGAGAAAGACTGAGATTTTTGCTTCTTATTTCAAAGAAGCAAAAATTTATGAAAGGTCGCTTCAAAACGAAAATTGTTATTATCGAATCTCTCTCTTCGAAAATGATCGTGCCAGTCTGGTTTCCGGTGCGATCATTTCGTGTTTGTTTTTTCCTGATCTCCGGAGATTACGAAATATCGGAGGTTTTTTTTCGAAACCCGAATTGCCATAGATTAAGCAGTGATTCAAAATACAATCCGGATGTCAGAAGCCGAATTGCTGCTTAATCTATGGCATAGATAGACGTCTATGTGATATAGTGTATGTGTTTATAAAGAAGAGCAGGTATTCTTCAGAATCGCAGAAAGGTCAGTATTATGTACAAAATCATTAAGAAAAAGGCATTGAATCCTACTGTTACATTGATGGAAGTAGATGCTCCATTTGTTGCCAGAAAAGCAGAACCCGGGCAATTTATTATTCTCCGCGTGGATGCCGATGGTGAACGTATTCCGCTCACCATCGCTGACTTTGATCGGGAAAAAGGGACCATCACCATTATTTTCCAGATCGTCGGCGCGACAACGGAAAAATTAAACCATTTGAATGAAGGTGATTCGATCCATGATTTTGTCGGACCGCTCGGCGTAGCTTCTCATACGGAAGGGTTGAAAAAAGTGGCGGTCGTCGGCGGGGGAGTCGGCTGCGCGATTGCTTACCCGATCGCAAAGAAAATCCACGCCCAAGGGGCGGAAGTCCACTCCATTGTCGGGTTCCGGAACAAGGATCTGGTCATTTTGGAAGATGAGTTTCGGAAAGCCAGCAATCGCTATTTTGTGATGACCGATGACGGCAGTTACGGAGAAAAAGGGCTGGTCACTGACGCTTTGAAAAAGCTGTTGGACGCCGGTGAGAAATATGATGAAGTTATCGCAATCGGTCCGTTGATCATGATGAAATTTGTCAGCAAATTGACCAAAGAGTACGGTGTAAAAACCGTTGTCAGCATGAATCCGATTATGATCGACGGGACCGGGATGTGCGGCGGCTGCCGGCTTACGGTAGGCGGAGAAACAAAATTCGCCTGTGTGGATGGGCCGGATTTTGACGGACATAAAGTGGACTATGATGAAGCAATGGCACGGGCCGCGATCTATAAGGACTTTGAACGCCACTCGTATGAAGAAACTTGCAATCTTTTCAGTAAAGAGGTGATTTGATATGCCGAATATGTCCAAAACAAGGAATGAGATGCCCGCACAGGCACCGGATGTCCGAAACAAAAATTTTAAAGAAGTAACTTTAGGCTACAGCGAAGAACAGGCAATCGACGAAGCACAGCGTTGTTTGAATTGCAAGCATAAGCCTTGTATCAGCGGATGCCCGGTTCAGATCAATATTCCTGCTTTTATCCAGAAAATTTCTCAGGGCAATTATGAAGAAGCCTATCAGGTTATTTCGCTTACCAGTTCGCTGCCGGCGGTCTGCGGACGGGTCTGCCCGCAGGAAGCACAGTGCGAAAAATACTGTGTGCGCGGGATTAAAGGCGAAAGCGTCGGGATCGGCAGACTGGAACGTTTCGCGGCTGATTGGCACAACGCGCATCCGGTCGGAAAAATTGAGCGTCCGGAGCCCAATGGACATAAAGTGGCTGTGGTAGGTTCCGGCCCCGCCGGGCTGACCTGCGCCGGCGATCTGGCAAAGAAAGGCTATGACGTCACGATTTACGAGGCGCTTCACCTCGCCGGCGGTGTCCTGGTATACGGGATTCCGGAATTCCGTCTGCCAAAATCGATCGTCCAAAAAGAGATCGACACACTGCAGGGTCTGGGTGTCACGATCAGCACCAATACCGTGATCGGCAGATCCATTTCGGTCGAAGAACTGATGAAAGAAAACGGTTTTGAGGCCGTATTTATCGGCTCCGGCGCCGGTCTGCCGCGCTTTATGAATATTCCGGGTGAAAACCTGAACGGTGTTTATTCCGCCAACGAATTCCTGACCCGGATCAACCTCATGAAATCTTATCAGGAGAACAGCGCGACTCCGATCCTGCCTTTCAAAAAGGTCGCTGTCATCGGCGGCGGAAACGTCGCGATGGATGCGGCGCGTTGTGCAAAACGGCTGGGCGCGGATGACGTTTATATCGTCTATCGCCGTTCGGAAGAAGAACTCCCCGCCCGGAGAGAAGAAGTTGAACACGCGAAAGAAGAAGGCATCATCTTCAAACTGCTGAACAATCCGATCGAGATCCTGCCCAATGAAAAGAAATTTGTCGGCGGCATGAAATGCATCGAAATGGAACTTGGCGAGCCGGATGCTTCCGGACGCCGGAAACCGGTTGAAAAGCCCGGTTCTGAATTTGTGCTGGATGTGGATTGTGTGATCGTGGCAATCGGGACTTCCCCCAACCCGCTGATCAAATCAACGACCAACGGTCTGGCTACCGAAAAATGGGGCGGAATCGTTGTGAACCCGGAGACCGGCCAAACTTCAATCGAGGGCGTCTATGCCGGCGGCGATGCGGTTACCGGCGCTGCGACCGTTATCCTGGCCATGGGCGCAGGAAAGACCGCGGCAAAGGGCATTGACGAATATATCCAAAGCAAAAAGAATTAGACGGCAGCCGCAGCGATTCGCCTTTGGGCATCCTAATCAATTTTAAATTGAAATTTTTGAGGTTCTGTTTTTCGCAGTGAAAAGCAGAACCTCAATTTTTTATCAGGGCATCAAAAGTTAAATTGCCGCTCCAGGATAAAATCGGCGGGATACCGCAGAGGTTCATAATGATTTTCCCGGGAATTTCCGCAAGCGGGTTGTAATTGTGCTACCATCGGGAATACGAATAAAAACGTTTTGCTGACAGCAGGAGGATTTGCAATGACCAACAGGGATAACTATAAAAACACAGGGTTTTCAACCAGAGCGATTCATGTAGGCAACGAAATTGATAAAGAAACCGGCGCGATCCGCCGGCCGATCACCATGGCAAACAGCTATGCGCTGCCCTATGATCCTTCAGACATGAATTGGAGCAGCACGGGACAATCTCTGTATACCCGAAACGGCGGGGCAAATCAGCAATATCTGCAGGAAAAATTGGCCTCATTGGAAAACGGGGAAGATTGTGTCACACTGGCTTCCGGCGTCGCGGCGCTTTCCGGTTTGTTCTTCGCGCTTTTAAAGAGCGGTGACCACGCCGTATTTTCAGATATAACCTATATTGCGGTATACCGGCTGCTGAACGAATTGCTGCCGGCAAAATATGGAATTGAAACAACGATGGTCGATTCATCGGACCTGAGTGCGGTCAAAGCAGCCATGCGCCCGAATACAAAACTGATTCACATCGAAACACCTTCCAACCCGACATTGAAGGTCAGCGACATCACGGCAATCGCAGCAATCGCGCACGAAGGCGGAGCGCTTCTCTCGGTGGATAATACCTTTGCATCCCCTTATA
>CALAEB010000635.1 GCA_937890875.1 uncultured Anaerolineaceae bacterium
CTATTCCGAAAAAGTTTACCGGATCGTAAAAGGCGGCCGGACCGATAAAGGAACGCCGGTGGTGAATGTGATTAACCTTGGGCCGGATGAAAAAGTCACGGAATTGGTGGCTGTGTCCGAATTTTCGCCGACGGATTTTCTGGTCATGGTGACTGCCAGCGGCAAAATCAAGCGGAATGCGTTGAAAGACTATGCGAATGTCCGCACCAATGGAATGATTGCCATCCGTCTGGATGGGGATGATGAACTGAAGTGGGTCCTTCAAACCAATGGCAAGCAAGATGTAATCATGGTCACGGAAAAAGGGAAGGGGCTGCGCTTTGCCGAGGGGAAAGTGCGCAGCATGGGCCGGACCGCTGCCGGCGTGCGCGGAATGCGCGTGGCGGAGGACGACCGTCTGGCCAGTGTGGATGTTGCGTCGGAAGAGGACTTTTTGCTGGTGGTCGGTGAGAAAGGCATCGGCAAGCGGACGCCGGTGCGGATGATCCCGCCTCATGGCCGCGCCACCGGCGGTGTGATGATTACCAACAAACATATGCTGGATGTGACCGGAAATGTGATTGCGGCAAAAGTGCTGCAGGAAAATGACGATGTGACTTTTATCACCTCGGGCGGAAATGTGATCCGGCTGAAAGGCGTTGCCATCCCGGTGAAAGGACGGACAGCGCGCGGCGTGCGGTTGGTCCGTCTGGTGGATGGCGCGACGGTTGCGGCTGTAACCAGTAATGATGCGGACGCGATTTTGGACAATGTTCCGGAAGGCGAACTGCCCGCGGACACACTGCCGGATTTCGGAGAGGATGATCTTCCGGATGCGCTGGAGACTGATTTCGACGAGGATGATTTGGAAGAAGATCTGGATGATCTGGAGGCTGAAGACGCGGATGAAAGCCCGGATGATTCTGATGACAGGGATGAGGCGTAATTTCTGCCTCGGCAGGAGCTGCCCGTTTTTTCTGAAAGCAGGTTACCAGAGAGATCAAAAAATCCGCCCTTTTGGGCGGATTTTTTTAGTCTTGTCATTTATTTCGAGGCGGAAACTTTCAGAATGTTCCCTTCCGCGTCCACAGTCACCCGCAGCAGAAGCTTGAACGGCTTCCCGTCTGCGGTTCGTTCACTTTTTTCATAAACCAAAACTGTTTTCCCGTCGGTCTGATTTGTTTTTTTCGGGCTGACGTTTTTGAATTCCGGATAGTTTTGGTAAATTTTTTTGTTAATTGCGTCCAATTTCGGTTTCGACAGCGTTTCCATACATCACCTTCTTCCGCTGCAGTTTTCCCAGCGTTACATTTTCCTGCGGATAAATGTCGGGACATCCAGATCCTGCTGTTTATCCGTTTCCGAATCGTCATTGGAGATGGATACTGAAGCCGGTGTGAAGCCGCTCAGTCCAAGCGGTGACATGAATGTTTCATAAGCTGCTTCGGCTGCCGCGGAAATTTCCTGTTTGGCCGGCGCGGGGGAAGGCTCAATCCGGGCTTCGGCTTTTTTCGCTTTTCCGGATTCAACCGCGGCGTAAGCCGGTTCGTAAACTTCAGTTTCTTTTTCACTTGCGGTACCGGCTGTTTTTGCTTCAACCCGGCTGAAACGATTTGTTTTCTGCGTTTCCTTTTCAGAACCGATCTTGAGCGGGAGCTGCTTCGGATTGTTCATGGACTCCAGCGGTGTGGAGGCCATGCCGGTGACGATCAGAATAATCTCCACTTCATCTTGCATGCTGTTGTCAATAATCTGCCCTGGGATGATTTCAGCCTGGTTATTGGACAGTTTCTGGAGATAACCCATCCCTTCCATCACTTCGCTGAAAGACAGTTCTTCATCTCCGGTGAAGTTAGCGATAATCCCGGTTGCGTTCTCAATCGGGAGATGTTCCAGCAGCGGATGATTTAAAGCCTGATACATGGCCTTGGCCACCTTATCCGGCCCTTTTCCGTGGCCGATGGTCAGCAGCGAACCGCCGCCGTTCATCATCATGTTCTTGATGTGCGAGAAGTCCACGTTGATCTCTCCGACCCCTGTCAGCAGCTGGCTGATTCCCAGCACGCCCTGGCGGAGCACATCATCCGCGATTTCAAAGGATTCTTTCAGCGAAAGATTCTTGGGCACGATTTTCAGAAGCTGGTCATTGGGAATCGCGATCAGCGTATCCGAATGGGCCGCCAGTTTGTTCAGATATGTGCGCGCATTTTGGATACGCTTCCCGGATTCAAAGGAAAACGGTGTGTTCACAACGGAAATGGTCACGGCGCCTAACTCTTTGGCGATTTTTGCGGTCACGCTGATCGCGCCGGAACCGGTGCCTCCGCCCATACCGGCGGTCAGGAAAACGATATCCGCGCCCTGCAGAGCCTTGCGGATTTCGGCTTCGCTTTCAAGCGCGGCCTGTTCCCCGATTTCCGGGTTCCCGCCGGATCCCATCCCGTTGGTGATTCCGGGGCCGATCAGAATTTTGGCCGGGGCTTTGTTTTCGCGCAGCGCCTGCGCGTCCGTGTTCGCTGCAATAAATTCAACATCGTTATAGCCCTTTGATATCATCCGGCTGACAGCATTGCCTCCGCCTCCGCCCAGTCCGACAACTTTGATGACCGGCTTGTTATAGATAATTTCGCTGCCGCTATTCGAATTTGAAATGCTGTTCATAGGATTTACCTCATTGCTTTCCGTTATGTGAAACCGATACGGTATGAATTTGACAATTGTTGTATCGTAGTTGTTTGATGATATTTTTTGGATAAAGGGAAATATCGTTCAGGAGAATTACTTTTGGAACTGTCAAAGCTTCATTCAGATTTTTCCCGATTTTACAGGTTTTCCGCTCAGAAAAGCGGTCGATAATTTCTCTTTGTTCCTCTGTCAGCAAAGATTCGGCGTCCGGGATCAGGAAATAAGTTGAAATATCCTCGCCGCGCAGGAAAATCGCGATCAACGAACGGACGATCTTGACAAAATTCTCAGCCACTGCCTTGACCAAATTTTTTCCTTCTCCATAAAAGAACGGCGCGACAGCCGAAATCACCCGCCAGAGCAGATCCCCGATTTCCGATGAAACACTCTTGGCCGCGGCTGGCAGCGCACTTTTTCTGAACGCGGCTTTTCCGGATGGAACGGTTTCACTCCGGAAATTCTTGCTGGTCATAAATTCCACTGGCAGTTTGTACAAATTGCAGGCAATTACATACGATGGAACAGGTTGATCCCCGCCCGGTTCCTGTAGCATGGCAAGAACTTTGACCAGCTGCTGTTTGGCTTCTTTCGGTGACATATCAAAAGGCCCGGTATTGGAAGACCAGCGGCCTGTATGAAACAGGATCATGGGGACACTTTTTTTCAATGTTTGCCGGAGGATCGCCTGATACCATTCGTAAATGTAAAAACCCCGGTGGTCGGAGGGACCGGTTCCGTATGCAGAAGCGGGCTGACCGGATTCCGGACCACCCTTTCCCCAATCCAGCGAATGTTCCTGGAATCCCGCGTCTGCGGAAAAGATGATGTTCGGCAAAATCGTCTGCTGATATCGCTCGTTCAGGATCTGCAGCGATGCTTTTAAGAAGGAGATGTCCCAATAATCTCCCCCCGGTTGGAGCAGCGGAAAGACCGGGATAATCTTCTGGCTGAGACAGATTTCAGCGTAAATTGCAAAAAGCGCGACAAACCGTTCGACGAGATCCGGCTTCAGCCAGTCTTCGGCGGCCCATGAGGCTTTCATATTCGGCTGGTTGAAAAACTGGATCAGGTGCGCGCCGCTTTTGCGGTAATACGCGACCCGTTCCCTGAACAGATCAGGAATCGGCGGCTCGGAAAGCGAAAGCTGGAAGGTGATAACCGGTTCCATTCCTGCACTCGCAACCCGCCGGATGAAACTTTCCGGAATTTCAGCGTTTTCCGTGACCGAAAGCACCAGCCAGCGGGTACCGGCTGCCTGCAATTTGGGCAGCCAATAATCCAGGCTCGTTTCATCATAATGATCCATATCATCATAATAATGAAAGCCAAGCTGTTTTGGCCGGTTCGCTGAAGAAAAAGCTTTACTTTCCATGAATTCCTTTTCCGCTTTCAAAATCTATATCTGTATGGTTGCAAGAATAATGCCAGTTATTTGAAACAAAAAAGAGAGTGATCCGGTTGCCACTCTCTTTTTTGTTTTGGATGGAGCAGTTCTTAAATTTCGTTCCTGTTTTCAACCGCGTCAATTTCATCCAGGTTGACCGTTTCAATTTCCGGGTGCCTCAC
>CALAEB010000636.1 GCA_937890875.1 uncultured Anaerolineaceae bacterium
AGTTCTCCGGCGTGCCGGACGGAATCTGGCAGACCAATCAAAAAGCGCTCGCCCGGCTTGCGGAAGCCCAAACAACGCTGGAACCGGTGCGCATGTGGATCAGCGCCAGCGATCCGGCAGAACGCTGCGGTCTCTGCTTCGTTTGCAGCTGGATGACCGGCGCCGGCACACCACTCTCCGTCGTGCAAGTTCCGGAAGAGATCGAACAAGCTGATCAAATCATCCACTACCGCAGCACCAGAGAAATCCCGGCAGAACAATTCGGCGCATTGGTCCAATATGAGCAGCCGCTCAGTGCCATCCAGAGGAAGGTCTACGCGAATATCTGGTCGGATCTGGCGCATGAAAACGCACCGCTGCGGGCCGTTGTCAACGGGGATCTTCTCAGCGTACCGGAAGATTTCTATGATTTTGCCTTACGGGCGAATATGCCGGAGGGAGATTTCAGGATCGGTGTGCTGATCGGCAAAACGCTGGGGAAAATGCCGGGCGCCGGCGACCGTTGGTTGTTCCGGCGCATTCAAACCATGCTGCAGCGAGGGGAATTGATCCCGGTTGCACCATCCACCGACGACCATCCTTACTCCGAAATCATCCGGCAAAATACAGAAAAAGCCGGATAATATTCCGCCAATAATTCCCCATCGCACCCGCTGATTGCTCAGCGTGCAAAGTCACATAGCCCTTATAAGACTCGGGGCCAAAAATATTTTTTTGTCATATTTCGCCATACGATTACTCTTGACATGTTTCAAATTCGCGCTAATATAGTTAAATAATTTAATTAGTTAAATTAACTATCTGGAGAAGCTCGGGAGAAACTATGAACGAAATCGGAGAAATCGTTTCACAAATCTACAATAAAATCATGGCGCGCCACAATGCCGGGATATCCACGGTATCCATCCCGGAAATGACGGTAAATGAAGAATATTACCTGGATATTCTTTATTACTTGGAGAATCCCACTTTCAGCGAGTTTGCGGAAGCGGCCGAAATCACGAAGCCGGCTGCCACGCAGATTATAAAACGCTTCATCAGCAAAGGGTATGTCCAGAAAAAGCCCTCCGAGACGGATAAGCGCGTCTATCATCTGGAAATCAACGACACGATCAGACAATATTTTGCCGAAAGTGACCGCCGCCTGGATGAGATTTATCAGGACGCGCTCTCCTGCCTCAGCGAAGATGAAATCGGGCAGTTAAAAGCTTTCCTTTTGAGAATCGATAAACATCTGTGAAGAGAAATCGCATGGATCAGAAAAAAATCGAACAAAGCGCGCTGACCGTTGGCATCGTCGTAAACCTGCTCATGGGCGGAGCCGGGTTGTGGGTCTATTTATCCACCGGGATTAAAGCGCTTTTTCTGGATGCGACTTTCACCTTGATCGCAGTTCTTTCCGGCATCTCCGCGGTCTGGATTTCGCGGGAAAGCAAAACGACCAGCAACACGTTTCCGAACGGCCTTTTTATACTCGAACCACTGTACGCAATTTTAAAATCACTGCTGACCTTGGGCTTGAGCTTTTATACTGCTGCCGTTACGGCCCAAAAAGCCATCGCATATTTCCGGTTTGGGACCGGTGAGAAAATGGCGCTCGGACCGGTCATTCCCTATGAAATAACGATGGTCATCCTGTGTATCGGGCTGTCGGTATATTACCGGTTTCAAAATAAACGGATCGGGCATATCAGCACCATGCTGGTTTCTGAGACGCAATCAACGTTGATTGACGGCCTCATTTCCGGCGGGATCGGAATCGGCGCACTGTTGATCTCGTTGATCGATGAAAGCAATCCGCTGTATTTTTTGCATTACACCGGAGACTTTTTCATCACGTCATTCCTGATGCTGATTTCGCTTAAAGAACCGCTGAAGGTTTTGAAAGAAAGTTTCATTGAACTCGCCAACGGGGTCGTTACCAATGAAAAGATTAAAAATTCTGTTGAGCAGATCATCCGCAAACATCTGCCTGCCGACATCGGGCTCAAAAAATATGTCATTCATAAAACCGGCATGAGCTTCCGGATCGCCGTTTCGCTTGAAATCCGTACGGACACGGTCAGCATGACGGAACTGATCGAAAAAATAAACTGTATCGAAAAGGAACTTTCCCGTCATTACGAATTTGTGACTGTCAACTTTCTGTTCCCCTGAGCATGTGCCGCAATAAATTGATTACAATCCCGCCGCAATTCATTGGTTTTTAGCCGAAATTAAACTTGACTTGAATAACAACCGGATAAAATCAAACAATAAAAGGAGGTTGTAATGCACCTGAATTTTAAAACTAAAAAAACAATGACAAATACGCTGGCCTTATTTTTGGCCGTGACAATTTTACTCTCAGGCGTGACGCCGGCTTTGGCCGATACGACGACGCCGTCAATACCGCAAGGCGGACAGCCGCCATCGGGAGAGCCACCGGCAGGGGGACCGCAATTCGGAGGTGGCGCGGATATAATGACATATGACTACAGCGGGGAACTCTCCGGCGTGCTGACCGCCGACGGAACCGACCTGACATCTGTCAGCGAATCTTACGCGGCTTCCGCGACAGACCAGAACGCAGCGCTCGTACAAAACGGCGGGACCATGACCATCACAAACGGTACTTTTTACAAGGCCGGCGACAGTGCCAATGACGACAACAGCAATTTTTACGGGCTGAACGCCATCCTGCTCGCGGTAAACAGCGGTTCGATGGCTTATATTTCCAATAGCACGCTGAGCGCCGACAGCAAAGGCAGTAACGGAATATTCGCAACGGATAACGCGACCGTTTACGCTGACAATGATACGATTTCCACGACCGCGGATAATTCCAGAGGACTGGACGCTACTTACGGCGGGACAATTGTCGCGAACCGGATGACGATTTCAACGCAGGGCGATCACAGCGCAGCAATTGCGACCGATCGCGGCGGCGGATCGATTTCGGTCACAAACAGTCAGCTTTCAACCGCCGGCTCGGGGTCTCCGCTTCTGTATTCTACAGGTGATATCCAGGTAAACAATGTGACAGGCACCGCTTCGGGAAGCCAAATCGCGGGCATGGAAGGATTGAATACTATTTTGATTTACAATTCATCGCTGACAAGCACGCACGCGGAAGCCACTGCCAGTGATCCGGTGGTGAACGGGATCATCCTTTACCAGTCCACATCCGGTGATGCGGAAGCGTCCACCGGAAACACCGCAACATTCGAAGCGTACCATTCCACATTGGAAAGCGCAATTACCAGCGGAGCGATGTTTTACAGCACCAACACAACCGCAGCCATTGTTTTGAAGGAGACAACGCTTGTGTTTGACAGCGAAAACGTCAACCTGCTGACGATCCGGGGGAATAATTCCAATAACTGGGGTACCGCCGGAAGCAACGGCTCGGATATCAAATTCACCGGACTTGGGGAAACGCTCAGCGGCGACATCGATGTGGACATGATCAGCAGCCTGGACATGTATCTTCTGGAAGGCAGCACATACACGGGAGCGGCCAACATATCAGTCAACGCCGTGAATAGCGCCGTGTCCGCCGCGCCCATTACCATGAATCTGGACGCCACGTCAAAATGGATCGTCAGCGGAAATTCCACCGTGACCAATTTGAATGCAGAAGACGGTGCTTTGATTATTGATGAAGACGGGAATACCGTTACGATCCTGGAAAACGGTACCGCAATTATCAGCGGTACAAGCCCGTATACCATAACCGTAACCGGCACTTATACAACAACCGTTACAACAGACAGCTCCAATCAATTGAGCACGTCCTATATCGACCGTGCGGCATTCGACGCCTATTATGATGTGGATACTGGATTTTCTATCAATTAGCGGCGGTTGAACCGGCATTACAAAAAATCGTAACGCCGCGGAAATAGCTTTAATACCATGCGCTCGTTTGGGAATTCCCAGGCGAGCGTTTTTTTTATTCACAACGATCTTTTTGAAAATCATTTTCATCTTCCTGAATACCGTTGCTCCGAATGGACAAACCGGAAAAATATGATATCCTTTATAAGTTAGTATCAACTAACTAAAATCAATTGAGACGGGGACAAAATAGCAGGTGTAACCGCAGCATCCAGCCAAACAGAAAACGACACGTATGTTATCGTAAGCAGAATCGATGATACGGCTTGACAATAAAAACCGGCTTCAGTAAAATATTGTTGCGAATGATTTGCATTTGAGATGTCGAAACAAGGCGCCTTTGCCGGCCAGCCGGTGACAGGCTCCGCAAGCATAACATATGTTTTAGCGATAGCCAAACAATACGTTTCGTTCGCTGGACAGCTGAACCGATCTGCCAAAATGATGCAAAGCGCAGAAATATTTTACACAAATACAAAACATTTGCATCTTTTTTTGACAGAGAGTTAGCGGTAACTAACTTATAAAGACTTTTTCCCCGGAGTCACTTCGGAAGCCGGACAGAACAGAACAAAAAATATGGAATGCGCTAGGATCGGAAAAAGCAGTTTCCGCTTATTTTCCCGCTTGGGAACAGTGTACAGTGCGAAAAGCGGTGACAGGCAGCAATTCGAAACAGGGATGCACCTTTCGAATTACCGGATCAGAGGCATAAAGGTCGGTTTTCTTGCAGAAAAACAGCAATTCGAATTTTGAATGAGATCATTTTTTATTACCGAAGAGCGCAAATTTCAAACAAAGCGCTCAAAATTCGGGTTTCTGTTGTAAGAAAACCCCTTTTGAAAGGAGAAATTATGGGGAAATCAAATCAATCCGGTATATCCCGTCTGTTTGAGTTTACCGGAAAACATAAACCACTCATTGTTGTATCCTGTGTGCTTTCCGCAATCAGCGCGGTGATCCAGCTGAGCCCGTTCGTCTGTATTTATTTTGTTGTGCGGGAAATTTTAGCGGCGGCTCCGGATATCCGCAATGCGGATATTTCGAAGCTCTCTTTTTACGGCTGGCTGGCGGTAGGTCTGAGTGCGGCAGCTTTTCTGATCTATTTCGCCGCGCTGATGTGCTCGCATATCGCAGCCTTTTATACGGCGCGGAATATGAAATCCCAGTTGCTGCATCATCTGGTCACGCTGCCGCTTGGCTTCCACACCACCAATTCCAGCGGCAAACTGCGCAAGATCATTGATGAAAATTCCGGCCAAACAGAAACTTTCATCGCGCACCAGATCCCCGATCTGGCAGCGTCATTCATCACACCGATCGCGGCCATCGCGCTGCTGCTCTTTTTTGACTGGCGGCTGGGGATATTGAGCCTGCTGACCATCGTGTTCGGGCTCGGGCTGGAGATGGTGATGATGAAAAGATCCTCCTCAGAATTTTTGAAACAATATCAGAATTCATTGGAGGACATGAATAACGAAGCGGTCGAATATGTGCGCGGCATCTCCGTGGTCAAAGTGTTCGGCCAGACCGTGCATTCCTTTAAACGCCTTTATGACTCCATCATAAAATACAAGGAATTTGTTACGCAGTACACACTCTCCTGGAAGCTGCCGATGACCGCCTTCACCACCACGACACAAGGCACTTTCTTCCTTCTGATCCCGGCAGGTATTCTGATCGCGTCAAAAACAACTGACTATGCGAATTTTCTGCTCAGTTTTATTTTTTATGTCATCTTTACGCCCGCCAGCGCGTCCATGCTGATGAAGGTGATGTACTCCAGCAGCTACAAGATGATCACCGATGAAGCTGTGCGCAGAATCGATTCGATCCTGTCCGAAAAACCATTGCCCGAACCGGCCGTGAAAGCCTACCCCAACGGATCCGATATCAGCTTCACCGACGTCTCGTTTACCTATCCCAATGCGGACGTCCCTTCCGTTTCCGGCGTCACTTTCCATGTGCCGGCCGGCACAACGGCAGCGCTGGTCGGCCCATCCGGCGGCGGGAAAACGACCACCGCCAGTCTGATCGCGCGCTTCTGGGATGTGGATTCCGGCAGCGTCAAGATCGGCGGCGTGGATGTGCGGGAAATTCCGTCGGAAATCCTGATGCAGCAGGTTGCTTTCGTATTTCAGGATTCCCGCCTGTTCAAGGCCAGCGTTCTGGATAACATCCGCACAGCGCGCCCGGACGCCACGAGGGAAGAAGCGCTAGCAGCCGCCCAAGCTGCCCAATGCGAGGATATCCTGGCCAAACTGCCGGACGGCATCGATACTGTGATCGGGAAAAAAGGCATTTATCTTTCCGGCGGTGAACAGCAGCGCATCACACTGGCGCGGGCCATCCTGAAAGATTCTCCGATCATCATCCTGGACGAGGCGACAGCGTTTGCCGATCCGGACAACGAGTATAAGATCCAGCTCGCTTTTGAACAGCTCACGCGCGGAAAGACCGTGCTGATGATCGCTCACAGGCTCTCGACTGTGCGGAAGGCGGACCAGATTTTTGTCATTGATGGCGGCAAAATTGTCGAATCCGGCAAGCATGATGCGCTGGTGCGGGAAAACAGCATGTATGCCCGCATGTGGGAAGATTTCCAGACTTCAGTAACCTGGGGGATCGGAAAGGAGACCGTATATGTTTCGTAAAATCTTCGCGCTGAGTGAAAAAGGCGACAGCGACATGAGAAAGGGGATCCTGGCCAGCGTGTTTGCCAATCTCAGCCTGATGGTCCCTGTCAGTTTGCTGGTCATGCTGATCACCGAACTGGTGAAACCCATCCTGGGACAGGAAAGCAATCCGGTCAATATCTGGCTGTACACCGGCCTGGCAGCCGTTGCGCTGGCCATCATCTTCCTCACGCATTGGATCCAGTATCACTGGACGTATGTCGCCGCTTACGAGGAAAGCGCAAACCGGCGCATCACGGTGGCGGAAAAACTGCGCCAGCTTCCCCTGTCCTTCTTCGGGCAGCGGGACCTGAGCGATCTGACGATCACCGTTATGAGCGACTGCACCGAACTGGAGCACACCTTCTCCCATGCCATTCCGCAGCTTTTCGGCTCCATCATCTCCATCACGCTGGTCTGCGTCGGGCTCTTCGTCTTCGAATGGCGCATGGCGCTCAGCGTGCTGCTGCCGGTCCCGATCTCGCTTCTCATCGTCCTTGGCAGCAAAAAACTGCAGGACACGTTCGGTTATAAAAAAGTTCTGGCTAAACTGGCCGCCGCAGATGGTGTGCAGGAGTGTCTGGAAAATATCAAGGACATCAAATCTAGCAACCGCGAAGAAGAATACCTGGCTGGACTGGACCAGAAACTGGACGACCTCATTCGCGCTTCGATCCGCGCGGAGCTGATCACCGGCACGTTTATCTCGTCCGCATCCATCATCCTGCGACTGGGGCTCGCCACCACCGTGCTGGTCGGCGCGGTCCTGTTCGGCCGCGGGGAAATCGACTTCATGACCTATCTAATCTTCCTGCTGACAATCACGCGCATTTACGATCCGCTGGCAACCATTTACATGCAGATTGCTGAATTGTTTAATGCGAGACTCCAGATCAAACGGTCGCAGGAAATCGAAAACCAGCCGGTCCAGCAGGGTGCAACAATCTGCGAGCCAAAGAATTACGACATTTCATTCGATCATGTGACCTTTTCCTATAACAAGGAAACTGTTCTGAATGACGTGTCGTTCACGGCAAAGCAGGGCCAGGTCACCGCGCTGGTCGGGCCTTCGGGCAGCGGCAAGAGCACGGCTGCAAAACTGGCCGCCCGCTTCTGGGATGTCAACAGCGGCACCGTGTCCATCGGCGATGTTGACGTGACGGCGGTGGAGCCGGAAACGCTGCTGAAAAATTTCGCCATCGTGTTTCAGGACGTTGTTCTGTTCGGCGGCACCATCATGGAAAATATCCGTCTCGGCAAACGAGACGCCACGGACGAGGAAGTTTACACCGCGGCAAAAGCCGCGCAATGCGACGCTTTTATCGCGCGCTTCCC
>CALAEB010000637.1 GCA_937890875.1 uncultured Anaerolineaceae bacterium
GAACCGATATCCTCCCTCCCAAGGCTCAATTATGAGCGAATGCAGGTGGTACCACGGAAGCCCCTTCGTCCTGCGCGAAAAGGGGCTTTTTAATTACCTTACTGAGGAGAGAAGCGCATGCTGGACATCAATATTATTCGTGAACAACCCGAAATTGTGAAGAGATCGCTGGAAATTCGGCAGATGGACAGTTCGCCGGTTGATCAGGTGATCCAACTGGACACGGAACGCCGGGCAATTCTGGGCGAAGTGGAACAAATGAAAGCCGAGCGGAACGCCGTTTCAAAAGAAATCGGCAAGATCAAAGACGCAAATGAACGGAACGCGAAAATTGAAGCGATGCGGATTGTCGGGGATAAAATTGCCGAACTGGATCTGAAAGAAAAGGCTATCAGCGAAGAATTAAAATCCTTGCTGATGATCATCCCCAACATCCCGCAGCCTGAGGTGCCCATCGGCCAAAGCGACGCTGACAATGTGGTCATGCGTCAGGAAGGTGAAATCATTGAGCTGCCATTTGAAGGGCTGCCGCATTGGGATCTCGGCACCAATCTCAATATCATTGATTTTGACCGTGGCGTCAAGCTGACCGGTTCGCGTTTTTATGTTCTGAACGGACAAGGCGCAAGGCTGCAGCGGGCGCTGATCGCTTTTATGCTGGACCTGCATATCCGGCAGGGATACAAGGAACGCTATACGCCGTTTATGGTAAAAAATGAGGTTCTATACGGCGCGGGCCAGCTGCCGAAGTTCCGCGACAACCTGTATCACGACGCGGAAGAGGACTACTGGTGGGTACCGACAGCGGAAGTCCCGCTGACCGGACTATACATGAACGAAATTGTGGAAGAAGAGACGCTCCCGATGCGCTTCACTGCCTACACCCCATGTTTCCGGCGGGAGAAGATGAGCGCCGGGCGTGATGTACGCGGCATTAAACGCGGCCATCAGTTCGACAAAGTCGAGATGTATTGCTACAGCCACCCGGAAAAATCCGCGGATGAATTGGATCGGATGCTGAACGCAGCGGAAGAGACCTGCAAAGCGCTCGGCCTGACTTATCATATCGTCGCCCAGTGTACCGGAGATCTCGGTTTTAACGCGCAGATCTGCTATGACATCGAAGTCTGGGCACCCGGCAGCCGGGAATGGCTGGAAGTGTCATCCGTTTCGAATGACGGTGATTTTCAGGCCCGCCGCGCCGCAATTCGTTTCCGTGATAAGAACAGCGGAAAACCCCGCCTGCTGCACACGCTGAACGGCTCCGGACTGGGACTGCCGCGCACACTCATCGCCGTGATGGAAACCTATCAGCAGCCGGATGGATCGATCATCGTTCCGGAAGTGCTGAAACCCTGGATGGGCGGGATTGAACGAATTATCCGGGAGGAATAAACCGATACGCTGAAACGATAAACTGCGGGGTGTGCTTCTTTGAAACACACCCCGCAGTTTGTTTTACATCACTTCCGGCGTCTCGATCCCCAGCAAAGCGAGACAATTCACAATCGCCTGCCGGCTGGCCGCGGCCAGCCGCAGCCTGAAATCGCGCACCTGCGGTTCAGCCTGGATTACCGGGCACAACCGGTAAAAATTATTAAACGCCTGTGCGATATCATAAGCCAAGTTCGCAATAAACAGCGGCTTACATTCCGCGGCAGCCCGCTGAATCTCCTTCGGAACGCGGGAAACCAGATCAATCAGCTCAATTTCCACCACCGTCAGATCATATTCCAGCGGAAGCGCGGCCGGCACAACCCCGCCCGCCTTGCGCAGGATGCTGTTCGCCCGGACGCCGGCATATTGGATATAAGGCGCGGCCTGTCCATTAAAATCCAGCGCCGCATCCCAGTCAAACGTAACGATTTTGGTATTATCACGCGAAAGCATGGAATACTTCAGCGCACCGAGCGCCACCTTGTTCGCAATCGACTGCTTTGTTTCCGCATCAAGCGCCGGATTTTTCTCCTCCACAATCGCCAGCGCGCGGGCTGTCGCCTCATCCAGCAGATCCTGCAGGAACACCACCGTTCCATCCCGGGAAGACATGGTCACATTACCGGGCAGATTGACGATTTCATAAGCCAGATGATAGCAATCTTTCGTCCAGGGATAACCCATCAGCTCCAGCGTCTTAAAAATCTGCTGCATATATAACGACTGACGGACATCAATCACATAAATTGAGCGGGTGAGCTGAAACTGCTCGAACTTCTTGATCGCCAGCGAAAGATCCTTCGTTGCGTAAAGCGATGTCCCGTCCGAACGCAGAACGACCAATACACGGTATTTCTCCTTTGTTCCGCAGAGCTCATCCAGTTTCACGACGACCGGATTTTCAGGCCGTTCGTCCACCGCCAGCCCTTTGGCCACCAGTTCATCGACGATTTCTTTTCCGGAATCTTCGACCTCGCTCTCGAAATACAGGTGATCAAATTTCACATTGAGCGTCCGGTAGATCTCATCAAATCCGTCTAAACTCCACTGACGGGTCCTTTCCCAAAGCGCTACCACATCCGGGTCCCGCTGATCCCAGCGGGCAAACAGCGCCCGGATTTCGGCTTCGGCCTCCGGCTCACTTTCATGCCGGCGGGTCGCTTCAGCATAAAGGTCACCCATCCAGCGCGTGATATCGCCGGACGGCACTTCGCCGTCGTGATATTTCAGATAACACCACATCCACTTAATCACATGCAGACCGATGTCACCGAGATAATTGGCCCGGATCACGTCGTTGCCGGCTTTTGCCAGAATATTGCAGACCGAATTGCCCAGAATCACATTCCGCAGGTGGCCGACGTGGAACGCTTTATGTGTATTCGGCTGTGAAAACTCGACCATAACACGCTGACCGGTGGCATCGCCCTGCCCATAAGCAGTTTTTTCACGCAGGACAGAGTCGATAACGCGCATGGCATATATTTTGCCCGAAAAATAAATATTTAAATAACCTTTTACCGCTTCAACCCGTTCAAACGCTTCCGAAAGCTCAATTGCATCCGCGATGGAGCCTGCGATCTCTTGCGCCCGCTGGGGGACGTTGATTTTAAGCCCTTTCGCCCGCGCGTCATCCGCCGCCAGCTGAAAAAAGGAGGCCGCGATGCCCCAGTTGCCGCTAAAGGGGATCCATGACCAGGCAATCTCCCTTACCGGCAGGTCATGCTCCTTGCAATACGTTTTGATCTGCGTCTCAATCCGTTTTTGTTCTGATTCAAACATCGATTCGTTCCTTATTCATGCAATATCAGCCATTCAAAATACGAAAAAGGCATTCTGCAGCTTTTTTGTCGTTCTCTGAGGGGAAAACAAGAGGATCATAAATTCTGCTTTTTATTCGAAAGAGATCTCTCTATTCCGAACAGCCCTCAGACGAACCGGATGATATGCGAAAATGCTGACTTATGTTTTAACAGAAAAAGGGCTGACCGCAAAAACTGTCAACCCTTCCTGATCCGGCATCATCATGTCCACTCAAGGCAGTTGAAAAAGTTTCCTTTTCCAAGCAAAGACAGGAAGGCCCCTATTTGCTCGCTGCCAGTTTTTTCATCAGGCGGCTTTTCTTGCGGGCCGCGTTATTCTTATGGATAACGCCCTTTTGGACAGCTTTATCAAGAGCGACAATCGCTTTTAATACCAATTCTTCACTGTTTTCCTGTTGTCCGCCGATGGCAGCCCGGGCTTTGCTGACCGCGCTGCGTGTCGAACCACGCACAACCCGGTTCTGCAGCCGTCGCTTCTCATTCTGCTTATTCCGCTTGATTTGTGACTTAATATTCGCCATTCGATTTTCCTCCAAAGATTCAATACATATCAGGTTCCGGTTTGACCGGCCTTCTTATGACCGTTTTTTTGTCAGCCGTTCCCTACAGAGGGTATGCTTGGAACTTTAGAACGGCTCAAATTATCATGCAAGAGCGCCTTTTTGTCAACCGCAATCCGAATAAAAGGGATATTTTGCTGATATTCTGATAAAACAATAACGAAAAGTTCAGTATACTTATATCCATTAGTGCAACAGAAAATAAAATCGAAAGATTGTTTTTTTGAAAATTATGAAGGAGGTACCTATGAATCGAAAAATGATCACAGCCGTCGTTCTGATCTTGTTTGCTATGACCGGATTCAGACCTTTCTCAGGATCCCTGCTATCGGAGGATGAAGCTGTACGTCCGGACAAGCCGGTTGTTGCGGCGTCCTCAATCCCTTCCTTCGGGCTGACCATTTCGGGGGACTGGACCACCGATACGCTCACCAATGAGGAAGAAACTGAAACAGAAGACAGTAATTCCGAGCTGTTTTCGGAAGTGCTCGACCCGGACCAATGGAAATTCCTGGATGATGAGCTTCTTCAGGAAGAAATCGGCTCCGCAGACGGCCCGACATCCATCTTTGTCACGGATGAAACCGAAACAGATATCTTTCCTCCGCAGCAATTGCCCACAGAATTAGATCCGGAACAGTTGAAGATGCTGAACGATTTGCTCGTTGAGGGCGGAACAAGCCTGATCCAAAACGCGGATCTGGACGCAGCTTATCGCGGTATCAAAGATTTTGTTATCAGCCTTGAGACGATCACTGAATTTTGGGAAGGCTATGATTTCGCCCAGATCGAGGATGGTTTCACGGAATTCGCGCATCAGTTTATTCTCGCGATTGCGGATGAAAGTTTTCCCGAAGTTCTTTTCCAGGGCATCCTCAGCAGTGGAGCCCCGGTTGAAATTCCCGTCACCGTCGACGGGGAAACCCAAACCTACACGTTCTCTCAGATCGATGACGACGAATACCTGCTTTCTCCGCAGTTCACAATAAAGCTGGAAGGCGAGATCGTGCACATCGCGGATCTGGAAGGAAACCCGCTGGCGCAATTTACCAGACAGTTTGACCCGGCTGTTCCGGACCAGGTCCTCTTCACGATCAAGAACTATGAAGCGGACCAGACGGTCGACCTGGTTTTCATCGCCGCGGACGCCGAATTGATTGTGACAGCGGATGGTCAAAAAATGATCCATGTGAAAGCCAATCCGGAGACGTCTTCGATTGAGATCGATGAGAATATCTCCCCTTCGCTTTCAAAACTTTCTTTCGATGCCGAAGCCGGTACCATCACACTGACCAGCCGCAAAATAGACGCGGTTCCAAACGAAGCTCCGCTGCTGAATGAAGAGCAGAGTGAAACGGAGACCGACACGCCGATCGCGGCGCTGCGGATCGATGGGGAACAAAAGGAAGTTGCATTTTCCGTTGAAGAAGAAGTTGTCTTTTCCGTCCGGTTTGTTGATGCCGATCAGATTCAGATTAATGCCGGCGGCAGTGCCAATCTGCTCCAATTTGACGATGACCTTCAGCAGCTCAGCTGGATACCCGAAGAAGAAGGCGCGCCGGAATTTTCACTGGCATTTTCAGGAACCGAGAACCAACTGACGCTGCAATCCAACCTGGCCACAGGCGTTCTGGAGGAGTTTGTTTCAATCCACCTGGACAGGGAAAAGAACGCGATCGATCTCACCATCCCCGGTTCCGCGCCGTTCTCACTCATTTTTGATCAGGAAGCAGGGCAAATCCTGTACAGTGACGGACAGTCGGAATTTCCGCTTGATCCGGAAATGTTGCAGATGTTCCTGCCGAGCACCGCTCAATATTAATAAAGATAGCCGTTCACAGTCTGACCGATAATATCTGCGTCCCTCTTCTTTTCCAAAAAAGGGAAGAAGAGGGACGTCTTTATTTCAAATAATTATCCGGGAAAAACAACAATTTTTTATTTTTGCCGGTGCCGCATCAACAGCGCAATCGCCGCGCAAACCGCCGTCACCGCCATGACGACCTGATTCATGTTCAGGTTGCCGACCGTCGCCTGGTCCAGCCGCAGAAACTCAAGAAAGAAGCGGCCCACCGGATAAATGATCAGATAACAGATCAGCAGGTCGCCCGGTCGGAGCCGTTTTCCGAATTTGCGGTCGATCCAGAGCAGCGCCGCCATATTCAGCAGGTTATAAACCATCTCATAGAAAAACAACGGATGATAAGTCGCCTGATCCATATATTGCGGCAAGCGGTTTTCCGGATCGATCGTTATCGCCCAAGGGAGATTGGAAGGCGCTCCGTACAGTTCCTGGTTCACATAATTTCCCCAGCGCCCGATTGCCTGGCCCCGTGCGAGACCGGGGGCCATGCTGTCCGCGAAATCCGCAAAGGAAAATTCATTTTTACGGCAAAAAAACCACAAACCGACGATACCGCCAATGATCCCGCCCGGAATTCCCAGCCCGCCATTCCAAATCTCAAGAATTCTCAGCGGATGACTCAGATAATAACCGGCGGTCAATCCCGATGAGGCGGAGGGCAGCAGAACATGCCAAAGCCGCGCTCCGATGATGCCGGGAATGACAATCGCAGGAATGCTTTCCCAGATCGTATCAGGCGCGATGCCGCGCTTTTTCCCGTTCCGGCTGACGAACCAGGCGGCGGCCAGGATCCCGATCAAAAACAGGATGCCGTAGTAGCGAATCGTTATAGGGCCGATCGAAAAACCCGTTCGAAAAAATTCCACAGAATCACACTCTTAGTTTTCTAAGCTGTCTGAACGGCGCTCGGACGCAAGCCGTTTAAACTCTTTGTTCATGTGAAGGATCCGCTGAATTGCGGTGAAATGCGACCCTGCCGCAATCGCCCACATCGCAATCGCCGGGATATTAAAAATCAGGCACGGCACAAGGAACAGATACCGCTCCAGCCGGGACATCAGTCCCAGTTTCATGTTCAATCCGGCGATTTCGCCTTTCGCCCGGGTATAAGACACCAGAATCGCGCCCATCACCGCGGCATAGGAAACAACCATCATCAATAGATTATCGTTCGCCGCATAGTAATAAACTAATCCGCCGAAGATCAAAAATTCCGCGTACCGGTCGGTGGTTGAATCCAGCACCGCGCCGAATTCGGTTCCTTTTCCGCCGTTCGCCAAACGGGACATGGTTCCATCAAAAAAATCGGTAACCGCAAAAACGACCAGCAAAATACCGGCCCAGGTAAACCGGCCGGTCGCCGCCAGATATGCCGCGATTACATGTCCTGCACATCCGATGATGGTCACCGCATTCGCGGATAAACCGATGCGAAGCAGGACCTTTGAACAGGTTTCGCCAAACTGTTTGAACCATTCTCTGCACAGATCTGTAAAAGTTTTCTTTTCCTTCACGAATTATTCCTCCTGATAACCGGCATCTTCCCCATAGGAATCCGCTTCATCTTCCGACCAGAGCACTTCCCGGGCCTTTCCGCCGACCTGGACCGGCCCAACCACTCCGATTTTTTCCATTTGATTCAGAAGCCGGCTGGCCGTCGGAAAACTGACATTCAGTTTCACCTGCAGATAAGAAGCGCTGGCTTTGCGTGTCCGGCAGACCAGTCGGATTGCGTCCTTCAGGTTCTTTTCGTCCCGGGAAACTTCTTCGCCCGCCGCCGCCTCAATCATCTCTTCCCACGGAGCGAGTTCCGGTTCTTCGGCCGGTTTCGCCGCCATTTTTTTCCACAGGTCAACCACAGCGTCAATTTCATCGTCCGTCAGCAGCGGACCCTGGATGCGGACCGGAACATTCAGGCTGGGATCCACAAAATACATATCGCCGCGTCCCAGCAGTTTTTCCGCGCCCTGTTTTCCCATAATCACCCGGGAATCAATCGCGGAAGCCACATTCAAGGCGATCCGGGCTGGGATGTTGGTCTTGATCTTTCCGGTAATGATCGTCGTATCCGGGCGCTGTGTCGCGACAACCAAATGCATTCCTGTCGCCCGGGCCAGAGACGCCAGCGTATCGATATACTCCTGGCCCTGTTTATCGGCGCCCTTCATGATCTCCGCCAGTTCATCAATAAAAATCACAATGAACGGCAGCGGTTTCTGTCCGTTCTTTTCAGCATAATGATTATAAGAGGATAATTTCCGGACTCCGACCGTTTCAAACAGTTTGTAACGGCTTTTCATCTCCTGAACCGCCCAGCCCAGAACCGCGATGCTCCGCTCATATTCAGTCTCGACTTTCCCCAGCAGGTGCGGAAGCCCGTTGAAACGGAACAGTTCCACGCGTTTCGGGTCGATCATCACGATCCGCAGTTGTTCCGGCGTATTGTTCATCACCAGGCATACCGCCATAGATCGCAGACAGATGGATTTACCCGAATTCGTCGTCCCGGCAACCAAAAGGTGCGGCATTTGCCCCAGATCGACCACAACGGGCGTTCCGGAGATATCGCGTCCCAGCGCAATGCTCAAAGGCGAACTCTGCGATTGAAACTCTTCGCTTTCGATCAACGGACGGAGCCGTACTTTCAGCGCGTCCGGATTCGGTATATCGATCCCGATGAACGATTCACCCGGCACCGGTGCCTGAATCGACAGATTTGCGACCCCCAGCCGCACCGCCAGATCCCGCTCCCGCTGAGCAACCTGCGCCACGCGGATCTTTTTGGGAATCACCGCACCCCGCCCGCCGGATTTTTCCAATACGCCCGGGGTCACCTGGAATTGGATGACTCCCGGTCCGACACTGAACCCAGTCACCTCGACCGGAGTTCCATATTCCATCATGGCCGTTTCGATTTCTTTTATCCGTGACTGTACATCGGTCTTTTTTTCAATCAGCCCCATTTCCGGCGTCAGCAGGTTTAATGGAGGCAGCTGATTATTGCGGATCATCATATTGGATTTCGGTTCCTTTTTTTTATTCTTTTTCTTCAGATCTATTCCGGTATCGCCGGGATGAAAAGAAACGAAGCCCGCTTCCTCAGGGTCCCGCTCCGCATGCTGATGTCCGGAAAAATCCCCGGCAGCTGAAGCAATTCGTTTCAGGAGTGGCGGCAGCCAGCGGTAAATCCGGATCAATCCGCCGATACCGATTGCGCCGGCAGCCCACAAAAGGATTTTTGCCAAACGGGCGCCAATCCACCCGGAAAGCGTCTGAAAAATCAGGTCTCCCAAAGAACCGCCGGACAAAACGGCCGAACTTCCCAGCAGCCCGAAAAGAACAGCCGTCAGAATTCCCAGGAAAACACTGTTATAAACCCCGAATCTGACCGGAAGAAACGGGATCCGCCGGCTCAGGACAAATACCCCGCAGAACAATAACACCGCGACGACAAGATACCGTCCGCTCCCCAGCAGCCTGAAGAAAAAAGCATTGAGTTCAGCCAATAAATAGCCGTTCGATTGCCCGCTGAAACTTACCCAGAGCAAAGCTCCGGCGGCAAAGAAAGCC
>CALAEB010000638.1 GCA_937890875.1 uncultured Anaerolineaceae bacterium
GTTTTTAAATAAAAGGGGCAAGCACATTCGAATTGCTGAGGAGGACGCCATGATCAAGAAATTCGATTTCGAAAAAGCAGCGAAGGACAATCCCTTTCTGAACGCCAAGCGCAGTGATCAGGCAAATGAGTTGGCTGAGCTGCAGCGCGCGTGCATCGAGCGCAACCTGCCAGTGCTGATCATCATCGATGGCTGGGAGTCGGCGGGCAAAGGCTATACGATCAAGCAACTGGTCCGTGAATTGGACGCCAGGCATTTCAAAGTGGATGTATTCGAAGCGGAGGATGCGGACGCACCGCTGCATCCCTATAGCTGGCGCTTCTGGACACGCATTCCCGCCCGGGGCGATTTTGCCATTTTCGACCGCAGTTTTTATTATCGCGTCATGAACGATCCGGACATCCAGGGGAAAAAGCTGAAAACGGCACTGAAACATTTTGAACGGGTCGAAAAAATGCTGACAGATGACGGCATGCTGATCCTGAAATTCTTCCTCAACGTTACCGAAAAAACACAGCGGGAACGCATTCAGGAATTGCTGAAGGATGAAAACCGCGACGTCCTGATATCGAAGAACGACCAGGAGCAGAACGCGCACTATAAAAAATATCGTGATCATTTTGATGAAATCCTGGAGATGACCAATCTGCCGTTTTCCCCCTGGTGGGTGATCGCTGCCGAGGACAAGAAAGCGGCTTCCAGGCAAATTCTCGGCATAACGATCCAGGAGATCCGAAAACAGATCCAATCGCATACAGACGCTTCAGAGCAGTCAGAACCGGCCTTTTCCCGCAGTTACGGGAAAGCCCCGGAAATCCTGCAGAAGCTGCGCACAGACCTGGTTTTGTCCGATGAGGAATATGACCAGGCGGTCGGCGGATTGCAGGACGAAGCTGACGAACTGCTGTTCGCGCTGTATGCCCGGCGGATCCCCAGCATTATGGTCTTCGAAGGGATGGATGCGGCCGGCAAGGGCGGCGCGATCCAGCGGCTGACACAGGGAATGGATCCGCGGCTCTACGAGATCAACCCGACTGCCGCGCCTTCGGACCCGGAGAAAGATCACCATTATCTCTGGCGGTTTTATACCAACTTCCCGACGCGAGGCCGGATGGCGGTTTTCGACCGCTCCTGGTATGGACGGGTGATGGTCGAGCGGGTGGAAGGGTTCGCCAAGCCGGAGGAATGGGAACGCGCTTATGACGAGATCAACGCGATGGAGGAAGAACTGACCGATTTCGGCGCGCTGGTGCTGAAATTCTTCCTGTATATCGACAGCCAGGAACAGCTGGAACGTTTCCGCGAACGCGAGACGGATAAGCCTTATAAGCTGACGGAAGAGGATTGGCGCAACCGTGAGAAATGGGATGACTATGTCGAAGCGATGAATGAGATGATCGACCGGACTTCCCCGCCGTCCGCCCCATGGGTTCTGGTGGAAGGGAATGACAAGCGCTTCGCCCGTGTCAAGGTGCTGGAATCGTTCATCCGGGCAGCCAAAGCACGCCTGAAATAGGGAATTTTCAGATTGCCATCCGCATTCTGCGGGGATATCCGAAATTTTGCTTAGCGAGGTCAAAAGGTTGTTCTGTTTTTCCCGCGTAAAACGCGGGAAAAACAGAACAACCAACATGTCATTTTTATTTGTATGTGTAAGGTCGAGAGATCCTTAAGCGCCATTGAGAAAATCGCTGTCTATTGAGATTGAAAATCACTGGATTCTGCAAGGCGGCCGGTTTTTTAAGGATATCTTTGTTACAATTCTCCCCGGTACGATTAAAAACGGCAATTCAAACCTGAACAGGAAACACTTCCAAACCACGAACGGCCCGAATGAAACCAGGCTTTTCAAAATTTGGCAGATCCTTTCAAATAAAATAAGCATGCCTCAGTGCAGCGCTTATTCCGAATTCCGGTGCAGTTCGAAAGACAGGTTTTGAATCGTGGCAAATTGCCCGGAGGCAATGTCA
>CALAEB010000639.1 GCA_937890875.1 uncultured Anaerolineaceae bacterium
TGATAAAGGATTTTTTTATGCCGGAAGAAGCGCATCCCAATTATTATCTGGATAAATTGCATGATGTACGGATCATCCGGTATTTTTTCTTTTTCCTGTTGGGCGGCGGCGGTGCGGTTGGCCCCTTCCTGAACCTGTTTCTTGCCCGGCAGGGATTGGACGGCGTCCGGATTGGCTGGATCCTGGCACTCGGTTCTTTTATCACTTTGCTGGCCGCCCCGTTTTGGACACGAATCCATTCCGAAAACCGCCGCCCGCTTTTTTATCTGCAGTTCTCACTGCTTCTTTCCGCGTTGATTTCGTTAATTCTGGCGGATCAGACAGCTTTTTTGTGGCTGACCCTTGTTTATGCGATCCGGGTCTTTTTCAGCGCCGGGCATATCCCGGTCGCCGACATTCTTGCGTTGCAAATAACGGAAGGCACCGGTCAGGAATACGGCAGCGTCCGTTGGTGGGGATCTTTTGGCTGGGCGGCGATTGTACTGGTGACAGGCTGGATCATTCAGCAAACCTCGCTGAAATCCGCTTTTTATCTTTATGCTTTTTTCATGATCATCGTGTTGTTCCTTTTGGGACAGATTCGGATTCCTCCGATTGCGCTTCCGGCTGCAAACCGGGGAAAAACATCCGGCTATCTCCAATTATTCGGGCGGATTTTTCGGACGCCGGTCCTGTTTGGTTTGAGCCTGATGCTCTTGATCATCGGTGTGGGAAATCTGGGAATTCTCCAGTTTGAAACCCTATTCCTGGATCAACTTGGGGCAAAAGAAAGCCTGATCGGGATTGCGGGAATGGTGAGCTCAGTTGTTGAAATCGCCGGCATGCCGCTGGCAGATAAACTGATCCGGAAAAAGAAACCGCTTTTTGTGCTTCTGATCAGTCTGGCAATGAACTGTTTTCTCCGTCTGCTGGTGTATCTTTTCCCCAGCGTGTTTATGATCATTCTTGCCCGGGCTGCCGGCGGAATCGCCTTCAGTTTTTATACGGTTGCGCTGATTAAATGCATCAGTATTCATACGGAGGCTGCGGAAACGGGCATGGTTTTGATGTTTTTGACAATCGTTATCCCCAGTTTTATCAATATCCTGTTTACACCGGTCGCCGGATATATTTATGACACTGCTGGCCCGCATAACCTCTATCTGATCAGTGTTGCCGGATATCTGATCGGATATTTTGTCCTGCGATTCTTCAGGAAAGCCACTTCCCAACAGGCTTGACTCGATCCGGGCGAAAACGGCGCGCTGCTTATATCGGCGTTGATTACTGTTCCGCCGCCTGCGTGCGCTGGGTCTGATTATTCAAACGAGGCTTTTCGTTTTGATTCTGCGGGACGAGAAAAGGTTGCCGCCGGCTTGAGATCAGCGGAAATGATGCGTTAATGCTGTGAAAAGCAAGGAAAATAAAGAAGGTTCCCTTGTCTTCACTTTCGAGAAAACAAGAGAACCTTCTTTTTTAATTCCACCAAGTGCTGAAAAAATCTCAGCTGCATGAAAAAAACAATTTCGGAGCGACGTGGATGCTCTCGGAGGGAATGATCCTTTCCGCGACGTCCCATCCGATAATTGTTTTCACCCGCTTTGAGCTGTAAAGCGCAGCGGGGTTGATTCAATTAGTCGGAAAAAGAAAACCCCCGTTGGACTTCTCTCCGCTCTCCACTCCGGACGCTGTGAAACTGACCGTGTCAATGTCGGCAATCCCGCCGCCATAGGCCTGTACGCCAAACCCTATACCGCCTTCGGAGAAATCGCTGTCGGTAATGTTGGAGTATTTGATCGGAAATTGTTCGACATCATTGATAAAGATCCGGATGGTTTCGCCTTCACAGAGCATGGCGATTTTGTTCTTCTTGTTCGGCCCCAGAACGATGTCATAGCTGTAAAAACGGTCCATTCCCGGATGCAGGATAATATAAGGCGCTTTGTTTTGTTCTTTCCGATAACTGTCATATTTGAGGACTTTGTAGGCGCCGGCTTCGCTCCCCGAGATATAAATTCTGAACTCATACCAACCGTCTTCCGACGCACGGCAGATCACGGAATAGGAAGCGGAATTTGAACGGATATTTTCAAACGTCGCTTCCACTTTTACATCCTCACCGGTGACTTCCGGATTGATGAGGAGCGCGTTGGTGTCGTACTGGGGGAGGTTAAAAGATATTCTCTTTTTCCCGAGGTTGTAGAACGGACCGTTCGGATTGCCCGCGATGGTGTTCCGTTGCCACCCGCGATCCCAAAATTCTGCATCAAAGCTCTCTTCGACATCCTGTGCGCTGACGGCGGTGAACCCGGCGAAAAGCAGGATAAGGATGATGAGTCCGAAGGTGATCTTGCTGATCTGTTTCATGTGTACCTCCTGTTATGAATAAAGGTTTTGTTGTTTTATCCTATGTGCCTGCGAATATTATATCAAACCCGGGTATTATTTCGGTTTTGTAACAGAAGTTTGAATTTCGCATGAAGTATTCTGTGATCTCCTCGTTTGTGTGCGGGTTGAAAAACTTGAAACTGAAACAGGAATAATTTTTTATTGTTTTTTCTGCCAGGCATGACAGAGAAAACAGCGATGAAAGCATTAATCTCAGGCGGAAAAATCAAAAAATTGAGTTGCCAGAAACGCCGAATGAACGGATATAATTGAAGTTGTTTGTCTCTTTTGAATTGGATATCCGGATTTGTATTTTGTTTTTTTTATGTTTTTTTTGTGAATTTTTATTATTTGTTTCGATACTGATTTTATAATAAATGATCAATTTTTCTTCTTCAATTTGCAAGAAAAAAATAATTTCCTGCGTTTGTGACGATGTCAACTGAAAACGAAATGTTTGCCTGCGGCCGGGTTACTCGCCAACATTGTTTAAGTTGTCTAACGGATGAAGCCGGATCTTCTGTTTTTGAATGAAAGGCTGAGATTTCCAGGACCGGAAGTCCCCGGAATTCTGTGCCCAAATTGTGATTGCCAATGATTGATTGAAAAATGTGCATTACCTGCAACAAAGATGCAGGATAATCGAAATGGAGAAGAAAAATGTCCCGTGTTGAGAAGAAATCGATTCGATTGTCACAGATTGAAACACTGCTGTTGGATCATCCGGAAGGCCTCACCAAATCACAGATCGCCGACCGGATCAACGTGCACCGTTCGACAGTGTCGCGGAATTTGTGCGATATGATCGCTCCGGTTTATGAGGATAACGGCAGGCTTTTTATTGATCGGGAGTGCTATTTGGTACATCTTCATCTGAGTCTGCATGAAGCGCTTTCGGTTCATTTGGCCGGCCGTTTGCTGTCCACCTGCATCGAGCGGCAGAACCCGCATACCGCATCGGCTTTTCGCAAATTGGGGCTGGCGCTGGAAACGCTGGCGCCGCAGATCAGCCGCTTTGTGCGCAGTTCGGCGAATTCATTTGATGACGAGACGAAACGAAACGATCCGCATTACCAACAAGTGCTGGAAATATTGACGCTTTCCTGTGCCAATAATCAGAAGGTGCGGCTTTGGTACCGGAGTGCGGAAAAAGGGGTGGTGAAGGAGCATATTTTTTGTCCCTATTTTATTGAGGTGGCTGCCGCTGGACAGGCGATTTATGTCATCGGTCAGATTGAGCCGGAATGCGTACAACGGACGTACCGCCTAGAACGCATCGAGCGGATCGAATTGACAGCAGCGTATTATACCTTTCCGAATGATTTTGACTCGGATGCACTGTTTTCACAGGCTTGGGGGATCTGGTACAGTGAACAAGATCCGGTCACGGTGAGGCTGCGTTTTTCGGCGGCAGTGGCGAAACGGGTGCGGGAAACGCGCTGGCATCTGTCGGAGACGATTGCGCCGCTGGACGACGGCAGTTTGCTCTGGCGGGCGGAAATCGCCGAGCCGCGGGAGATGATGCCCTGGATTCGCGGCTGGGGCTGCGATGTGGAGGTGCTGGAGCCGGTCTGGCTGCGGGAGCGGATCGCGGTGGAAGCAAAACGGACCGCGGCGCTGTATGAAGATTGTCCGCAAAATCAGGAGGAATGATCTGTTTTTTGCGGGGTTCTGAGGTCGGCGGAAGATTTGATCGTTTCATACGAAGATGACAATTTGTTTTTGCAGGGATTGAATAGAATTGAAGTGTAATATGATTGTTTTCTCAGTTATTGGATTTTCTAAACATCATTGATTATAGAAGGTTATTGAAAGGGAATGTCAATGAATTATTATGCACATACCAACGGTGATAATAAATCCAAATGGCAACCACTGATTTCCCATCTGAAAAACACAGAAAAGCTTGCCGCTGTCTTTGGAGAAGATGCCGGGATTTCGGATTATGCGGCCGTTGCGGGCCGCCTCCATGATTTAGGGAAGTACTCATTGAAATTTCAGAAAAGGCTCGAAGGTTCGCCGTTACGGGTTGACCATTCGACAGCCGGTGCAAAAGAATTGATCAAATTGTTTGGAAATTCGAATTCGTCGATCTCATCCACAATTGCCCATATGCTGGCATATTGCATCGCCGGTCATCATGGCGGTCTACCGGATATCGGCAGTCCGATCGATGTAGAAGGAACCGGGACTTTGAGGTCCCGGATGAAAGCGGAGATCGAAGATTATTCAGCCTTTCAAACTGAAATTGACCCAAGCGGGATTAAACTCCCGGAGAATCTGCCGATCAGGCCGCTAAAAAAGAACCCGTCTTTTTCACTCGCGTTTATGACCCGGATGATTTACTCCACATTGGTGGACGCGGATTTCCAGGAAACGGAAACTTTTGTGCAAGGAGCGAAACCACGTGGTTATGAGAAAACAGTTCAGGACCTGTATGATGCACTCCTTGCGTATACCGGGAAATTTTCCAATCAGCAACAGCCGATCAACAAGGTGCGAACGCAGACGTTGAAACAATGTATTCAAAAAGGCGAATCTGATCCAGGATTTTTCACCCTGACCGTGCCGACCGGCGGCGGAAAAACGGTTTCCTCAATGGCGTTCGCATTGAAACACGCTGTAAAAAACGGTCTGAAACGAATCATATACGTTATCCCCTATACCAGTATTATCGAACAGAATGCGAAAGTCTTCCGCGACTGTGTTGGAGACGAGAATGTGCTCGAAC
>CALAEB010000640.1 GCA_937890875.1 uncultured Anaerolineaceae bacterium
GCTTTGTGCGAAGAAGGCCGTGTCAATCCGGTTCAGCTTAACAGCATGCTGTCACTGGCGAGGCCGGCTCCGCTGAATTTTTCGAACATGGCGATCAGATCCTCGACCTTCAGGTTGGTCTTTTTTTCTGCGGGGATATCCGCGATGATTCTGCCTTCGTTCATCATGATGATCCGGTTCCCGAATTGAATCGCGTCTTTCATGTTGTGGGTGACCATCAGTGTGGTCAAATGGTCATCCTGCACCAGTTTGTCGGTCAGCGCCAGCACTTTGCGGCCGGTGCTTGGGTCCAGCGCCGCGGTGTGTTCATCCGGCAGCAGCAGTTTCGGTTTTTTTATCGTGGCCATCAGCAGCGTCAAGGCCTGCCGCTGACCTCCGGAGAGCAGACCGGCCTTTGTTTTGATCCGGCTTTCGAGCCCAAGCTCCAGCTGGGCCAGATGATCAATAAAAATTTCTTTTTCGCCGCGGGCAATTCCCCAGTTCAGCGTGCGGACTTTGCCGCGCCGCAGCGCGATGGACAGATTCTCTTCAATCGTCATGTTCGCTGCCGTCCCCATCATGGGGTCCTGGAAAACCCGCCCGATCCACTGCGCCCGTTTGTATTCGGGCTGCTTTGTCAGGTCATTCCCGTCAATAAAAATGGAGCCGGATGTGACCAAAAACCGCCCGGCAATCGCGTTCAGCAGGCTGGATTTTCCCGCTCCGTTGCCGCCGATCACGGTTACAAAATCACCTTCGTTCAGTACCAAATCCACTTCGTTCAAAGCGATTTTTTCACTGACTGTTCCGGGTTCGAAAATTTTGGTTACTTTTTCGACTTTGAGCATGTGATCCGTTCTCCCTTCCTATCGATTTGTGGCCCTGGCGGCTTTGCCGCCGGCGATTTTCTGTTTTATCATGGGGAGTGACAGCGCGATGACCACAATAATGGAAGTGAAAAGTTTCAGGTCTGTCGGTTCAACCGATATCTGGAACGCTCTGCCCGCAATTTGAATGTCAAAGTCAATTTCAAGTACCAGCGCGATAATGATCCGGTAGGTGATGCTGCCTAAAACGATGGAAATCATATGCTGGAATACGCTGCTGTTGCCGAAAAGGACTTCGCCGATGATGACGGACGCCAGCCCGATTACGATAGTGCCGGTACCCATCCCGATGTCGGCATAGCTCTGGTTTTGGGCGATCAGCGCACCGGACAGCCCGATCAGCGCGTTTCCGATGACTAGACCGAACATGAACATTTTGTCGGTATCCACTCCC
>CALAEB010000641.1 GCA_937890875.1 uncultured Anaerolineaceae bacterium
ACGAGGCCGCGCGTCATCAAGAAGCGGCTCGCACAGAACGGTATAGAAATCTGTCTGGGTCACGCCAAAATGGTGCTGCAATACGCCGTTCAGCGCATCTACATTCGGCCAGGGGTTCCTTACTTTGCCGGATTCCGTCAGAATAGACGGCACAACTTCAAAAACGGTCATTGCGGTGCGAAACAATTCATCATCCGGGAAATTCGCCTTGCCAAATTCCATTTCCGCGGTGAAACGCGGGTCGGTCCGGCGCAGAACGGCATGACCGTATCCGGGGATCACTTTTCCGTCCGCCAGCGTTTTCCGGACATATTCCTCAACCTGTGTGTTGGATGGGACGCCCTGATAATGATTATATAATTCCAGCAACCAATTGCAGCACTCCTGATTAGCCAGCCCGTGCAGCGGTCCGGCGAGTCCGTTTATTCCGGCGGAACAGGAAAGATAGATATCCGATAACGCCGAGGCGACCAAGTGTGCGGTGTGTGCGCTGACGTTGGCGTTTTCATGGTCCGCGTGGAGCAGGATGAACAGACGCGTTAATTCGCAGTATAACGGGTCGTCGGCTTTTCCGATCATGTGCGCGAAATTTGCGGCATAGTCCAGTTTCGGGTCCGGCTCAATCTGAACATTATTCCGGTACTTTTTGTTGTAAATATATGCGGCAATCTGCGGAACCCGAGCCGTGAGGTCCAGGCTGTCATCCAGCATGGATCGCCAATAGTCATTTTTTACTACGGCGGAGTGATAGGCTTTGGTGAACTTCGAATCACACGACATGGACAGGATCGCGGCTGAAAACATTGCCATCGCGGAGCCATCCGCCGGAAAAGCATCGATCACATTGAAAACATAATCCGGAACGGACGCCCGCGCTTTCCATTCGGCCTCAACTTCCTGAGCCTTGGATAGGGTAGGCAGTTCATTATCCATCAGCAGATGATAAAGACCGCCGATCAATGGGAACTGTGTTCCGGGTGCTTTCGGCAGCAGTTTTAATACTTCGTTGATGGAGTAATCCCGATAACGGATACCAAAGTCCGGATCAACATAGGAAATATCGCTGACCTGAATCGGTACCCCTCGGATGCCGGAGTAGATTTGCTGAACGGTTACATTCGAAATTACGAAATCACCATATTCTTTGGTCAGACGGGCGACTCGTTCACGCCAAATCGATACATTTGCTTCGATCCTGTCTTCAAGTATCATCTTTTCTCCTCTGTTTAGATCTTTCGTATAGGTTTATGATCTAAACATGCGTTTCCGTCCCAAATGGCTGAGATTTTTCTGAAGCATAGCCCAAGTCATTGGACAGTTTTGGCATATAGTTAAGTAAAAGATCCGCGTAGAATTTCAGCCTTGTTTCGTCCTGAAACCGCTGTGACGGACCGGAAATCGAGATAGAACCGACCGGTGTGCCTGTCTCGGTGAAGATCGGGCTGGCGATTCCGGATGCGTCCGACAGCCATTCCCCATGGCTGATGGCATATCCGTTATGACGGACAACTTCCAGTTGATCCCGGATTTGACTGATCTCCTTTGCTGCGTGTTTCGGATTCAGCTCGGAAGCTGCGACTTTCAGGATTCTTTCGATTTCGGATTCCTCCATAAAAGCCAGGATTGCCTTCCCTCCAGAACCTGCGTATAGCTTTAACCGCTGCCCGATTGATTCCACAATCCGGACGTTTTGACGGCTTTCGAGCCGTTCGACGCAAACGCGCTCATTCCCTTCGACAACGTAGAGACTGACCGTTTCGTTTGTTTCGTTGAGAATCGTCTTCATGTATGGCAAGGCATGTATATTCAGATTTGAGGTCGCCGTATAGACCCCGGCCCAACGGATTACCCGTCCGCCCAGACTGAAGACGATTCTCAAC
>CALAEB010000642.1 GCA_937890875.1 uncultured Anaerolineaceae bacterium
GTATCCGGTCCTATCATTGACTTTATTCCCGGGAAGGTGTTTGACCCTGGGAACAGGCTTGAAAAATATTCAATACCACCTGTATGAATTGTAATCGAAAAAGGGATTCCCGATTCGCAGCAGGGTAATTCGAATTATGAATATTCCTTTCGAGTACCGTAAATTAGCTGTTTTCGGATGTTTATTCCGCGGATATTCAGACCAAATTTCGAATTGCTGATCGCAGCCAGGAGCTCGGAAATGAAAATTTTCTTTCAGAGAAAGACCTTATTTCATGAATGATATCGGTTGCTCAGCTTTTTAAGATTCGGGCCGTATGGCCATGACGGACAGACAATTCCTGTTAGATAGCTTTGACGTAGTTCTTCAGCGAATCAACCCTGGCTTTGGTCAATCCCTGCATCACATCCATGGAATAATACGGATAATTCCCTTCCGCGACAAAAGACGAAGCGACATTTCCATAAACCAGCGCCAACGTCGGGTCATACGTATTTGCCAGGCCCGCAATAAAACCGCCGCAAAATGACGCGTTGATGCCGATCCGGTTAATCACTTTGGAAAGGTAAGGCCGAAGCTGATATTTGCGCTTATGAATGGAGTCCAACAAAAGATTTTCGAAATTTTCCGGCTGGATCACCACGTTTTCAACGCCCCATCCGGCAATTTCTTCCGCCATTTCCCATAATCCCATATCTTTCCTGTCGAAAAACAGGCTGCGGAGTTTGGCTTCGGAGGTGATAAAAGCGCTCAATCCCTTGACGAGTGTCGGGAGAACTTTGCGGAAAGTAGGAACCATATATCCTTCCCCCGCTTCAATAGTTATCATCTTTTGGCCAAATTGGGCGAAATGTTGTGTGATTAGGTTATGAGTCAAAAAATCCATCGGGCAAAAGTGGATGCAGCGTGAATCCGTATAATCCGGCGGGATTTCCCTAGCGATGATTGTCTGTGCGGTTCTTTCGGTCCGGCTGTCCTCGCGTTGGACGGGCAGTGTGTATCCTAACAACTGTTTCGGGAGCAGCAGATCGTTTTTCGCATAATGGGCGAGCGGCTGTTGATTTGTTTTTTCGCCGTTTTCCACGAAGCTGATAAAGAACCGCTGATCGATCGGCAGCGCGGTCCGTTTTATCCCCCGGGTATCCATTCCGAAACGCTGCAGCTTTTCAATCCATTCTTCCGGATAATCCCGCCCGATCCGCGAAACCAGCCCGATTTGTTTTTCCCAGTGCTGCAAACCCGCGGCTGTATAAAACAAATGGCCGCCCTGTACATCATTCAGGGCGGTCCCTCCGGGTGTAATAATAAAATCGCGGGTCAATGAGCCGACCAGGATAAACGGGAGATATGGATAAACTGACATTGTTCAGATCATTTTTTTGAGGATCTCGATGACTGCCAATCCGATTTTTGCCGTATCTTTTTTATTCAGGCTTAAAGTTTCGTTATTTGATTCCGCGCGCTGAATCCGGATATAAGTAATAATCAGTCCGCAAATCATACCGATTCCGGCACCGTACAACAGGCTTTTCGTTTTCCAGTTTTTATTTTCCATCCGTTTTTCCCCTCAGGGTTTGGTGCGGTTATTTTTTCCGTCGAAATGTTTTTTTTGCGGCAGCGTTCCAGGATTTGGCCGCGATGATCGGTTCCGTCACTTTATCCAGCATCTCATCGATCAGCGATTTTAAGGAGGCCAACTGATCCTGTGATGAATCGGCCAGTTTGGAAATTTCCCGCCGCCATTCCGCAATTTTCCGGATCGCAACGGTTAAAATGAACAGCATCAGTCCATTGACCAGAATTGCGAGGATCAGCACGGAAGTGATCGAGTAATCCGATAGTTTTTTTGCCAGAAACGGATCTTTAAAGCTGAAATATATCAGCGTCCCGGCAAAAAGAACAAAAAAGACCCCGATAAAAATCGCAGGAAGTATGATCTGCTTTCGGACCTGATCTCTGTGCCGTTTTTTTTTGTCCATTTTTTCTCCGATCTGTCACGCGGCCTGAAATATCACCGGCGTCAGGGCACCCTCCGGCAATACGGATTTTTCAAAAGAAACCGTATTTGTGAGGAAACCGAAGTTCGTTCTTTTTGTTCCTTTTTTCATTTAAATACGTTTTCATGTTCCGAGTCTCCGTTTCCGAATGTCACGATCCAGCGGGCCGCGTTTTGCGCGCCCTGCCAGGCCGCGATACAAATGGGGACCACCACCACACAAGCGTATTGCTCCCACTTGGTCCCCCACAGAAACAGAAAGATCATTCCAATGATAAACCAATATGCATAAATCCGCTGTTTCCGGAAGAATGGCTTCACCCCCAAACAGGCAAGCAGAAAAATCAGTTCATCACAGGAAAAAAAGAAATGATGCGGCGCCTTTGCCAGCGGGCTCTTCTCAAAAAAGCGTCTGGATTGATGAGCGACGGAGC
>CALAEB010000643.1 GCA_937890875.1 uncultured Anaerolineaceae bacterium
CAATATCAATCCCGCCATGAAATGAAAGACGGTCACCAAATTCCTGTTTCAGGATTTCCGGAGCTAAATCTTTTGCGGTCGGCTGGATTGGATTCAGCACATCCACCCCCATCGCAATGAAGTCCGGAATCAGCGCACGCACCGCGCCGTCCGTGTGATACATAACTTTCTTCCCAAACTTCTTAATGACAGCAATCAAACGGTCATGATGAGGTTTAATTAGCCGCTGCCACATTCGTTTTGAGACCAACAGGTTTTCCTGGCTGCCCACATCATCATAAAAATAAACCATATCAATCATTTCCGCGGCATTTTCCAGCGCGGATTCCAGGATGGACACCAGAATATCCGAGAGCGAAGTCATGATGGCTTCAGGAATTTCCGGTTCGGTGGCCATATCAATCATGAATCTTTCCATTCCCCGCAGCTGCCATGCATATTCGAATACGGAACCGACACGAAAACGCACCTGATAATCATTATCGGTTTTCAGCACACCAAGTGCATCTTTAATCTGCGAAAAATCCCAATATTCCGGCTTAGGCCAGGGATATTTTTGTACATCCGCAACGGATTGCGCTTCTGCAAGCGGATAACGGTCGAATTCTTCATAAGCGCCGTTTTCGGTCCTTACAATCCGGCAGGAATGTCCCCAGATATCTTTAAAAATTCCTTCGGGGCTGACCTGCCGCCACATTCTGGCAGGCGTCGACCGCGCCAGCGAACGCCACCAATCCACATGCCAACCATCCGCAATCACATCATCCGGGGGAGCATAAAACATATCATAAGAGATAACAGCACAATCGACCTGCAGATTTTTCATAATCTGTCTGCGGACAGGGCTGAAAAAATTGCTGTCATCCTCCGGAGTCAGGGGAATTTTGTAGTAAGCTGCCAGTTTATCCCAAATTTCGGGAGTTGCCAGAAAATCCACAGGAGTTCGATCCGGCTGTCGGTGATTCAGTGATAAATTTACTCTGTCCCTGGATGTTGTTGTCATCGTTAACCTTTTCCGTTCATTCGTCGCGACTATTTAAGTTTTCGATCCGGTCCTGATAAAAATCAGGTGCAATCGTGCCCGGTTTATCAAACCATTGCGGAGCATCCACGCCGCTCTGCAGGATTACATTCCCCCATGGTTCAAAGGAGCCGGAACGGACAAAAACTTTTACTTTTTCGCGCAATATGGTCATCACTTCCGTATGGGGAACCTTCTCCAATTCAGCATAATTAAACAGATCTTTCACATTGCCGAAAAGCGGAGGATTATACTTCTCCTGTTCTTCGGCAACAATCACTTTTTCAACCACAAGATCCTTCTCGATCAGTTTCAGGATCTTATAGATATCCGGATCATCTTTTGTCAAGGCAAGGTCAACCTTCCAAGCGCCGGCAGGAATCGGATATCCGGCATCACAAATCATCATCAAATCCGTATGCCCCATACATCCAATTGCGTTAATCAACACTGAATTTAAAATCGTTCCTCTTTTCATTTTCCCTATTCTCCTGATTAATATGCTTTTTTGAACAGCGATTCCACTTGATCACGGTGAGGGATTCCGGGGACAACGCCGAGTTTTGTGCAGCATAATGCGCCGCAGCAGCAGGCAATCTGCGTAGCTGTCACAATATCTTTCCCCTCCGCGTAAGCGACCGCAAGACCGGCATTAAAAGCGTCGCCCGCTCCAGTCGTATCCACAACGTCGACTTTAACAGAAGGAATTTCGATAACGTCATTCTGCGTAACAATCATCGCTCCCTTTTCCCCCTGCGTCACAATCACTGTTCCTAACCCTTTATCCTGCATCCGTTGAGCAAGTTTGATCGTCGGTGTGGGATCATTCGGTTTCAGCCCCAATAAAATCCGCAGTTCGCTCTCATTGGGGGTTAATAAATCGATATACTGAAAATGCGTTTCCGGAATCTGCACAGCCGGCGCAGGATTCAGCAAAGTCGTAATATGATTCCGTTTTCCCAGTTCCATCGCTTTCATTGCTGTCATCAGCGGTGTTTCCAGGACAGAAACGATCATTTTGCTGTTCTTGATCCGATCCTCAGCGGCAACAATATATGACGCATCCATAAGATTGTTCGCCGCCATATCAATGATAATAAAATTTTCACCCTGCGGATTCAACACAATAACACCGACCCCGGTAGGCAGTTGATCCGTATAGGATACAAAATCAGTGTTGACACCCTCTTCCGTATACATTGAAATCGCAATTTCGCTCAATTTATCTTTCCCGAGCATTCCGATGAAAGAAGATGAACCGCCCATTCTGGCGACACCCACGGCCTGGTTTGAGCCTTTTCCGCCAGGTCCCATGTCAAAATCTGTCCCCGGCAGT
>CALAEB010000644.1 GCA_937890875.1 uncultured Anaerolineaceae bacterium
GGGATCGTTCAGAATTTCATGATAATCGGCATATACCCTGGGAATGCCGAATTGGTCGGCGGTTTTTTTTGCGCCTTCCAGGTAGGGATCGGAAATCGCAACAATTTCAGCCTGCGGGATGCTGCCGGAGATCGATTTTGCATGAACCTGTCCGATGCGTCCGGCTCCGATGATACCAATTTTTACTTTTTTCATCCTGTTCTCCTTGTTTTCCTGATAAATCATTGCTTCAGTCTGAAATTTATCGGGGTGGTTTGATTGTAAACGTTTGCAATAATTCGTATTGATCATATCACTTTGTTAATTAAGTTACAAGTTAGAAAAAGTAATCTTTTTGACAGAATAATCTCATGTCAATTCCTGCATTATTTCAGCCGCGATTCAATATGGGTGGAATGTCAAAAGGAAAAAAGTATCCCCGATCGCAGGAAGCATGGCGTGTTGAGCGGAACGAAACGGAGTCGCGTGTGCTGCGCTTACGAATGCTGGAATCAAACATGGATCGGGAATAAGGAAGAACGGTTGTGGATTGATCCTATTTTTAAATCGAAACAAACACGCTGTGGTTCATCTGGTTTTGTAGCGTTACAAAACCAGATGAACCACAGCGTGTTTGTTTTTTAAATTAAAAAATTACCGATCAGGATCTGGTCAACGAACGATATTTCATGCGGTGCGGCGTATCGGCGGCAATGCCGAGCTTTGTCCGGCGGTATTCTTCATATTGCGTGTAATTACCGTCGAAGAAAGTGATTTCCGTATCGCCTTCGAACGCCAGGATATGGGTGGCGATCCGGTCGAGGAACCAGCGATCATGTGAGATCACCAGCGCACAGCCTCCAAAATTTTCCAATGCTTCTTCCAACGCGCGGATCGTGTTGACGTCCAGGTCATTCGTCGGCTCGTCCAGCAGAAGGACATTCGATTCACTTTTCAATGTCCGGGCCAGCTGGACCCGATTTCGCTCACCTCCGGAAAGATTGCCGACTTTTTTCTGCTGATCGGCTCCGGAGAAGTTGAATTTGGCCACATAGGCCCGCGAATTAACCGGCCTGCCGCCGATCCGGATTTCATCCAGCCCGTCGGATATCACTTCCCAGATGTTTTTTTCGGAGTCAAGGCTCTCCCGGCTCTGATTCATGTATCCGAGTTTGACCGTATCACCGATCCGGATCGTGCCACTGTCCGCTGTTTCTTCCCCTGCGATCATGCGGAAGAGGGTAGTCTTGCCCGCGCCATTCGGGCCGATGATGCCGATCACCCCGCCGGGCGGCAGTGAGAAAGTGACATGTTCCATGATAATCCGGTCCCCATAGGCCTTGGATATGTCGTTCATCTCGATTACGAGATTTCCCAGCCGTGGGCCGGGCGGGATGAAAAGCTGAATTTCTGAAGCGGATTTCATATAATCCTGTGAAAGCAGCTTTTCGTAAGAGGAAATTCTGGCTTTGGATTTGGCATGCTGTCCTTTCGGCGACATGCGGATCCACTCCAACTCCCGCTCCAGCGTTCGCTGGCGCTGGCTTTCGCCTTTCTCTTCCTGTTCCAACCGCGTCTTTTTCTGTTCCAGCCATGAGGAGTAGTTTCCCTGATACGGAATGCCGGATCCGCGGTCCAGCTCCAGAATCCAGCCGGCCACGTGGTCCAGAAAATACCGGTCGTGGGTTACCGCAATGACGGTGCCTTCGTATTGCTGCAGATGGCGCTCCAGCCAGGCGACGGCTTCGGCATCCAGATGGTTGGTCGGTTCATCCAGCAGCAGGATGTCCGGTTTTTGCAGCAGGAGACGGCAAAGCGCGACCCGCCGGCGTTCACCTCCGGAGAGGACTTTTACCGGCATCTCAGGCGACGGACAGCGCAGTGCGTCCATCGCCATCTCTAAGCGGGCATCGATATCCCAGGCATCCAGCAAATCGATTTTTTCCTGAACT
>CALAEB010000645.1 GCA_937890875.1 uncultured Anaerolineaceae bacterium
CGGCAGATCGCGGATGCACTGGACGCTGTCATTTCGCCGGCAGGCGTCGCTGTGACAGTCGACGCATCCCATTTATGCGGGGTGATGCGGGGCGTGAAGAAGGAGCGGGCCCGGTTGGTGACCAGCTGTTTTCGGGGGATTTTCCTGACAGATGCGGAGATGCGGAAAACTTTTTATGAACAAATTAAAGCTGACGATTCGTCAGTCTGACCTGCAAAGTTCCGTTGTAAACGAATTTATGTTCTCCGTTCAAAGGCAGCCGCAGCGCGTTTTTTTTGAAAATCCGAATTGCCGGCCCAGAAATCGGATTCCTGTTTGAAAATTTTGTTCACTGATCTGGATTTATAAAATGAATTCCTGAATTATAGCGGTATGTGCAAATTATCGTTACCCCGCTGTTTCTTGTTTTTTGCGAAACGGACCAGCGCAGCGTGTTTGGCTTCAATAAGCGGAGCTCGGAATTTTGGTCACGTTTTTATTTGTGAAATAATGAGACAAGCACATCTATCGTATAATTCAAAAACGTATTGCATTCTTTCTTATAATTCAAATATTTTTCTGCGAAGGTTAGTTCTAACGAGGAGTTAACATGGATATTTTCGAAAAGTGTTACGGATATGGCGCTGAAGTACAGGCAGCGATTGAACAGGGACTTTATCCTTATTTTTTACCTTTATCTGAGAATGAGGGAGCTGTTGCCAGTTACCATGGCAAAAAGTTAATCATGTGCGGTTCGAATAACTATCTGGGTCTGACGACGCATCCCAAAGTGCGGGAAGCCGCAATCAATGCGATTCAGGAATTTGGCACCAGCTGTACCGGTTCGCGGTTTTTGAACGGATCGCTCGAACTGCATGAGACTTTGGAAAAAGAAATCGCGGATTTTGTCGGCAAAGAAATGGCGCTGGTTTTTTCAACCGGTATGCAGGTCAACCTCGGCACAATCAGCGCACTGGTTGGCAAAAACGATTATGCCAGCATTTACGATGGCGTTAAGCTTTCAAACGGTAAACTGGAGCGCTTCAAACATAATGACATGGATCATTTGGAACGGGTTCTAAAATCATTGCCTGAAGACAGCGGAAAATTGATTGTTGTGGACGGCTTGTTCAGTATGGAAGGCGATTTGGCTCCGCTGGATCAGCTGGTTCCGCTGGCTAAAAAATATCATGCCCGCTTGATGGTGGACGATGCGCACGGGATCGGTGTGACCGGGAAGGGCCGTGGCACGGCTTTCGAATTTGGGCTGACCAATGAAGTGGATTTGATTATGTCCACTTTCAGCAAAAGTTTTGCTTCTCTGGGTGGATTTATAGCGGGTGACGCTAAAGTGGTCGATTATATTAAACATCATGCCCGCTCCATGATTTTCAGTGCCAGCGTTCAGCCCGCCAGTGCCGCCGCCGCGTTGGCTTCATTGCGGATTATGCGGGAGGAACCGGAGTGGAATGAAAAATTGGTCCGGAACGGGAACAAAATGCGGAAGGAAATTTCGGCGCTTGGTTTTGATATCGGTAATTCCGTGACTCCGATTATTCCGATCCTGATCGGCAGTGATGAACAGACTTTTATGATCGCCCGGGCCTTGTTTGACAAAGGTGTATTTGTTAATTCGGTGATTTCTCCCGCGACCCCGCCTGGCAGACAGCTGCTGCGGACAAGTTATATGGCGACGCATACCGAAGACCAGTTGGACCAGGTGCTGGAAGCTTACGCTGAAGTCGGAAAAGAATTTGGGATTATCTGATTCTTTTCCGATTAATTGATACGGGCAATTCAGGTATCGCTTCAGCAATTCAGCCTTTAAAACGATAAGGACGCTTTGGGTTACAGTGGAATCCGGCAAACGGATAGATATGGCACGGATAAATTTTGCCGCGTTCGGCAGTGTTTGTTTCGAAGTATCAAATGCCTGTGGTTGTTTGAGCAATTCGAAGCTTGCGAATTCTTTCGCTTGATAAAGAAGATTACAGAATGCCCTTTTCTGTTTTGAATTGCAGCAATTGCCCGTTTTTTTATGAACTGGAGACGAATTCATGCGACAGTCTTTTTTTATCCTGTTGGATATTGACGGTGTTTTAATAAAACCGGGCGGATATCGACAGTCTTTTATCAACACTGTTAACTATTTCCTGGCTTTTTTCGGACAACCGCATCTTTCCGTGGATGAAAGCATTGCCGAAAAATTTGAATTTGCCGGAATTCAGGCGGAATGGGATATGGTCCCGCTTGCGGTTGCCGCGTTTTTTGACTGGTATGCGGGAACGACGCGGCGGACCGAACCGTTTGAATCGATTCAGCTGGCAGAAAATATGCTTCCTGTTGGAAACCAGGATGATTTTATCGGATTTTTGAATGGGAAGATCATGGATTATTCCAAAATACCGGTCTCTGATGAAATCTACCCACAGGCCGTTTATCGCCACTGCCGCCAGGCTGGCGAAGCCAGCGTTCTGCCCAGAATTTGGGATGACGGAATTCTGGCTGAAATTCTGTCTGATCCGTTGAACGTGTATCATTCTGTTTTATTCAGGCGGCTTGAGAACGAGGTTCTGGGTTCCAAAGTTTTTCATGAAACTTTCGGTTTTCAACCGGAAGCGGATCTTCCCTCAAATCTGGAGAAACTGGACGAACCGCTTATTTCAAAACACTACCGGGACAAGATCGCCGATTTGAATGGTTCGGGCGGTCGTGCCGCGATTCTAACTGCCCGTCCGAATCTGCTGCCGGACACTGTTAAACGGGATACGGTCATATCCCATACGATTTTGCCGGAAGCTGAAATGGCGCGGAGGGCGATTGGCTGGACAAACGACCAGATGATCATCATCGGCGTGGGAACTTTATGCTATATGGAAGAAAAATATAATCTGCGGAAAGATGCTTATCTGAAACCCCACCCCTACCACGCGCTCGCGGCAATTCTATGCAAAATTTGTGAAAATCAGCTTGATGCGCTGGAATTAGCCAAAAAGACATTCGACCTGTGGGAGCGGAAAGATTTCTCCGTAAATCCGCTTGCGCCCGTCTGGCCAATGGATAACCCGATCCGGCTGGGCGTTTTTGAGGATTCGGTTTCGGGGATAAAATCGTGCCTGGCTGCGGCTGATATTCTGCGGACTTTCGGATATACGGTAACAGCCGAACCTTATGGAATTGCCACAACTGTGGATAAGAATACTTTGCTGGCATCTATGAGTGCGCCTGTTTTCCCTGATATTAACGCGGCCTTGGACGTTTTTTTCAGCCGGGAATCTGAAAAATAAAAAGGCGGCCGGTCTTTTCAACGGCGCGCCTTTTTCATGGCCGGGCTGCTGTTTTCAGCAGGAAAGCAGCAGCCTGATGTCTTCTTCCCGGCTCAAACCGGGCGGCAGGCGACGGACGCATTGGCGGATGAAAGCCGGATAATGCAGGTAACTTTGTCCGGCGTGATAGATTGTCTGCAGAAAAGATTGTCTGTTCATATGTCCGGCTGTCAGCGTCTGACCTGCCATCAGAAAATGAAATAACGCAAAAACTGCGCATAGCTGTGAAATTTCATATCCGAGGATTTCGTCGACCGTGAGATAACCGGTCTGATAAGCTGAGAACTGCTTCAGCATGTCCGAAAAAACAAAATGAACGAAGAAATTCTCGATCAGGTGCGGATTTGCGCTGATATATGGCAGAAAAATGTGATCTCTGGCGAGCAGATAGTTTTCGGCGATTTTCATAAAGGGATCCGTCCTGCCACAGAGCAGCTGTAAAAAATCATGCTGCATCTCGCGATTAAATTTCCCGTTGGATTCCATCCCCCAATTAAAGATTTTATCTAACTGCCGGACCCACACGGCAGCTTTTTCCGATGACACAAACGGTTTGATTTTTTCCTCGTCAGCGGCTGAATTGATGGTCGCGGAAGCAGCCTGTTCGATCTGTGAAACTGCCTTGTCCGCATCCTCCGGCAGATTTTCCATTGTCAACGCAGAAAGAAACCTGCATGCGCGGTAAACACGGTCGGCTGTTTCAAACCTGCGATCCTGAATGATCCGGATCACGGCAAGAACGATCGCCTGCCGGTTTGTCAGCAACGCGCGGACAGGCTGATCCTGGATCAAAGTCGTCTCCAACCATTCAGCTTGCGGGTCCCTTTCGGTTTCGATCCATTGAAATGTTGCCGGCTCGGGAGAAAGAATAGCGGCCCGCAGAACTTCCGGGCAGGCAAAATCCGCGCTGAGCGTCCAACCGTTATTGATCTGCCACAGGACTTTTGGGAAAAAATAACATGTATCCGGTAAGGCGGCGGCTCCGAATTCTTTTTGTATCCGGCACAATCCTTCCGAGTCTTGCAGCGCACAGATTTCTTCAGGCTGGTCCAGCAGGTTCAGAAAATAATGATTCTGGTATTGCCGGTTTCGTTTTGTGCGGATCTCTTTTAACGAAATTTGGAGCCGCGGAGCAAGATCGGGATCGGTTACCTGCGAATAAAACGCAGCGTGGGCTTCGTCTACCGGAATATTCCAGCCGCGGCAGCAGGTCAGCGGACAATCTTGACCGCTGCATTTGAAATCTCGGATCCATGCCGGAGAAAAAGCGGTAATTTTTAAATAAGGTTCCATCGGTTTTCTCAAAAGTTCTCTGCAACCATTTGGCGCTGAAAATCGTTTTATAGATACATTGGCTAATTGTAACCCGATCGTCGCCGGTGGAAACAGTTCAATGGCCTGCTGGCCCGATTGGGAAGGGTGCGGTTTCTGGACAGGAGTTCAAAGTTTGGCCGATCTTTTTGAATAAACGGGCTCGTTTACGCAGAGAGTGTAAAGACAAAAGCGTACGAAGAACTGTTCCTATAAAATCGCCGGCTTCTGACACAGCGGGCGCGGTGATATAAATGGCCTATAGTAAAATTGGAGAAGGATTTAAAAAATCCACTGAAAGGAATTGGCATGAAAAAATACGGAGACGTTTTGATAATCATGGCTTTACTGTGCGCGGTTTTGTTGCTGAGCACTTTTTCCCCGGATAATTCCGCCGATCCGGTTTCGGCCGAACCGATTCACCAGGATGCAAAAAAGTTATCGGAATCGATTGTTATTCAGAATTTTGTTGTTCAAACATTGCAGGCGGTCCCTGTGGCGACAGATCCAGCTGTACCGACAGCGGTTCCCACACAGGCTGCTGTGTCTACTTCTGCCAGTTCACCGGTGCAATGGCGGCCGACGTCAACCCCGGACCGGGCAGTTGAGATCGTTCCGACGGATCCCAGCGTCTCCCCGCCTGAATATGCCTGCAACGTAACGCTAAACAGTCCTTATTATTATCAGCAGTTCAGCTTTGGCGAAGATTTCGATTTGGATGTGACGTTTACGAATACCGGAACCAGAGAATGGGGAACGGATGTGGATGTGATGCAGTATACCGGTATGCGCCTTGAGATCGAAAATAAATATTTATATGATATTGACAAAGATTATGATTCGGCGGTCATTGTTTATCCGGGGCAATCCATCCGCTGGAAGATCCGCATGGAAGCGCCGAAAGAACAATATCATGATGATAACAAATATTTTGCGACCTATAACCTGATTCGCGGACGTTCCGCAGCTTTGGCCAGCGGCCAGCGGGATGAGGATGAGAGCGGAATGTTCTGCCCGTTTTCTTTCTATATTTATGTGCCGCCGCAGTAAGCCGGAATCTGCGTGAGCGTAATCCTGTTCAAATACGGGAATCCGAATGAGGGCATAACACGTTCTTTTCTTGTTGTGTTGTCCGGCTTTGCCGGACAACACAACAAGAAAATTTAAAATTTCAATATTTTACCCCTGAAATTCAAAAGTTATAAAGAGATTTTATTAAAAAAAGGGTCCCAGTATTTAATTATTAGTTTTGATTTTGTCCTGAAATATTCCGCAAACCTGAATATGCCGGTATGAAAGGCTGGTCAGCTCATTTCCTGTCGTCCGGATAAGGCACGCAGCAGCGTGTTTTGATCGGCATATTCCAATTCTCCGCCCGCAGGCAACCCTCTGGCTAACCGCGTGATGCGGACGGGGGAAGACGTCAGTTTTTGCTGGATATATAACGCGGTCGCGTCCCCTTCCATCGAGGGATTGGTGGCGATGATCACTTCTTTGATTCCGCCGGCCGCCACCCGTTTAAACAGCGAATCAAGCCGGATGTCCTCCGGATTGACCCCCTCAATTGGGGAGAGCACTCCGTGCAGCACATGATATTTTCCCATATAGCCGCCGGACTGCTCCAGGACAATAACGTCCATCGGCGCTTCGACCACACAGATCACGTCCTGGTCCCGATGACTGTCCATGCAGATTTCACAGCGGTCATGACCGGCCAGGGTGATATTAAAACATTCGGAACATAAGCTTGTTGCGGTCTTCAGATTCAGCAGCGCTTCCGATAATTTTGCCGCAATATCGTCATTGTTGCGGAGCAAAAAAAAAGTCAGCCGGGAAGCTGTTCTCGGCCCTATTCCCGGAAGCCTTGAAAACGCGTCAATTAAATTTTGGACCGGTGCCGGAATATTGGCCATACCGGATTCAGAATCCTAAACCCAATCCGGAAAGACCGCCGGAAATCGTCCCCAGGTTATTCTCCTGCAGTTTCCGGCTTTGCTCCAGCGCCATATTAATGCCGCTGAGCAGGATATCCTGCAGCATTTCGGCATCCGTATCCTTTAAAAAATCAGGGTCGATGGTTACGCTTTTGCAGACCTGGTCGCCAGTCATCACGATCTTAATCGCCCCGCCGCCGACCGTTGAGGTAACCAGCGTCTCGGCTAATTTGGCCTGCTGTTCTTCCATCTGGCGCTGCAGATCCACCAGCTGCTGCCGCATTGCGCCTGTGTTTCCGGCCGGCCGGCTGCCTCCCATTTTTCCATAACCTTTCGCCATCTTTCGTAATCTCCTTAAAAGTAAAATAATGGTTTATGAATATCGAATAAATATACACTTAATTGGCTAAAATTCAAAATGACAGCTTCAATTTGAAACAGGATAGCGATGCGCAGTTATTTCTTATTTTTGCGTTTTACGCAAAAATAAGAAAAGAACAAGTTTTCCGTTTATTCAAAAGGATTTTCCCAATTTCGAATTGCTGCCCAATTTCAAATTTTCCGTTATTAACCGTTTTTCGGGTTATTCTCTTTATTGACGACCAGCTTTCCCCCCATTTGTAACGCCGCATCGACTAATGAAGCCGATCCGCCGGAAACGGCACTCCGTTTTCCGTAAATTGTAAGCGCAACGCCGACCGATTTTCCAAGAATATTGGTTATCGCGGCGCTGGTCCAGAGCAGATTTCTGCGGTTTTGCTGTAATTTATTCTTAATGGTCTCCCGTGGAAAACCTAAATACAATACGCCTTCCCGAACATCCAGCAGTTTGGCGTGATTCAAGGTGGCGTCCAGGATGGGATCATGCTGTTTGATCAGCGCGCGGACTTTAGACCAGTTTTGTACGATCTCATCTTTGGTGACGGAAGGATCCGGCGTTTCACCTTTGCGGATCACGACACCGCCGGTTTGTTCCAGCTCGTCATCATCATCTTCTTCTTCCTCAGGGACGGTTTTCCCGGCGGACTGCTGGACGACCGGCTTTTCAACGACCCGTTCAATGACCTGTACTGCCTGCTGTTTTTCCTCGCAGCTTTCCGCGAGCGCGAGCTCCAGATTTAATCCCGGATGCCAGCCGGTCCGATTGTCAACCGCCGCTTGATTGAATAGGCGGATCATCTCGACCAGTTTTTCCGGAGACAGTTTTTGTGCCTGCCGGCTCATCGACTCACGGTTTTCAAGGCTGACTTCGAGCGTCTCATTCGTTCCCATCCGCAGGATTAAAAGCTGGCGCAGGTATTCGACCGTTTGGCGGGCAAGTTGGCGGGAATCCGTTCCGGAATCCAAGGCCTGATGAAGAACGTTCAGCCCTGCAGCCGTATCCCGATCGACCACCGCCGCTATCAGTTCGACGACGGCCTGATTCGCCGCGACGCCCAGCGTGTTTTGTGCCGCGGCGAGCGTGATCGTTCCTCCGCTTGAGGAAAGCTGATCCAGCATGGAAACTGCGTCACGCATTGCGCCGGTTGCCTGCCGGGCGATCAGTGTCAGGGCATCCTGTTCGGCTTCAATTCCCTCGTCTTTGCAAATCGTTTCCAGCCAGCGGACGATATCGGAAACGGGAATCCGGCGGAATTCATGGTGCTGGCAGCGTGACAGAACGGTAGCCGGAATTTTATGGATTTCCGTTGTCGCCAGAATGAACATGGCATGCGCCGGCGGTTCTTCCAGCGTTTTGAGCAGCGCGTTGAAAGCGGCTGTTGAAAGCATGTGGACTTCGTCAATGATGTAGACCTTCATTCTTCCCTGTGACGGCGAGAAATTAATTTTGTCCCGCAGGTCACGGATATCATCGACACTGGTGTTGGAAGCGGCGTCGATCTCGATTACGTCCAGAAACCGGCCTGCATTCATCGCTTCGCAATTAATACAATGCTCACAGGGCCGGGCGGACAGATCCGGATCCAGGCAGTTTACGGCTCGGGCCAGAATTCTGGCTACCGTCGTTTTTCCCGTTCCGCGGGGACCGGAAAAAAGATAAGCATGCCCGACCCGGTCCGATTGAATCGCATTTTTTAAAATTCGGGTGACCTGTTCCTGGCTGACAACTTCATCCCAGGTTTGCGGGCGATACTTTCGATAAAATGCCTGTGAAGCCACGTTTGATCATGATCCTTTCTGCTGATGTGCTCAGTTCAATTATACTCAATTCGGACTCGTGTGCGGAATCCGCAGTAACTTGAAACACGAGAGCCGTTCAAATGTAAAAGAAAAGTTTGCGGTTACCCGATTCTCCGCAAAACGGAGAATTGGGTAACCGCAGAATCCCTGACCCTAATTTGATTCGGATTTTGACTGTCGGCTCAAATTTTGCTTCCTGCGCAATCAGGGAATTCGGTATGTCGCCTGGATGTTTTCGTCCGCGTCTTTGATAACGGTCGTTTCACCGGATTTCCAAACCGGTTCGGATTGTCCCCAGTATAGCTCAAAGGGCGTATTGTGCCCGGAACGCGAATAGACCTCAATGAAAATGTCCCGCCGGATCAGCTGGATGTCCGGAAACGTAAAAACATTTCCGTCCGCATCTTCCAATGTCCAATTGGCGAGCGAGACAGCAGTATCCGACGTGCTAAGGATTTGAACCGCCTCGGTGTTGGTATCGCCGACTCCGATTACCTGAGAAATCGTCACGGCCGCTCCGCGGACCGGAGGAAGGACAAAACCCGGCGTGGATGTCGTCTGATCCGTCTCTTCGTCCGTTGAAACCGGCTGCGTCTCACCTGGATCTGAAACCGGTGTATCCGTGACGGCTAAGATCCCGTAATCGACGATTTGGGTCGACTCCAGAGAAATTTCGGTCTCCTCCGGAACCACTAGGGTATACGGTTTTTCAGCATTACGGATGTTTTCCCAATAGTACAGAACGGCCAGCGTCGAAAAAACAGAAACCAGGATGTTTATGACCAGAAGGATCAATATTTTCCAAAAAGAACTCATAAAAAACCTCGGAAGATAAGAAACAAATTAAAATTCCGGTAAAATTCAGCGAATGGTAACAATTGTTGACGGGCATAATCTGATTCCAAAAATCCGAGGGCTCAGCTTGAGCCAGTTGGATGATGAGAGCCGATTAATTGAAATTTTGCAAAATTACTCCCGGCTGCGCAGAAAAAAGGTCGAAATCTTTTTTGATCGCGCTGCTGTCGGACGGGCCGGTTCATATATGGCCGGAACGATCCGGGTTACCCACGTCTCAGAAAAAACAACGGCGGATGAGGAGATTATTCAGCGGATCCGCAACGCGGGTAAGAGAGCATCCGAGCTTCTGGTTATTTCTTCCGATCACCACATTCAAACCCAAGCCAGAAATCTGGGCGCCAAGGTTTTGTCATCTGATCAGTTTGTATTAGAATTATACGCCGCTTTGAATGATTCCGGTTCTTCCGTCCCGGATGCAAAAAACGAGCGGAGTCTTACTGCAGAAGAAATTCAGGAGTGGATTACGCTTTTCAGTTCAAAACCACCAAAGAAATATTCAGATAAAGACTGAACAAATCCCATAGTACCAGCGGAAAAAGCAAATAACCGGCATCGTGATCCACAAACCATGCCATCAATGTTGTCAGTAATCCGACCAGGATCCCCGCGACATTCATCGCCAGTGCCCCCGTAAGACTTCCGTCTTGAAAGAGTAAAAAATTCCATGCGAGAACCGTGCTAAGGAAAATCAGCAGCATGATCAGAACATTTTTCTTCCGTTTCGCGGAGATCGGGTTTTGTAAGATATGCCAGGCAGCGAATCCGCATAACGTTAAGAGGAACAGCCAGATTGCGACGAACCCTTTTTCACTTGGAAATCCGGCCGGAAGACGAAGCGACGAAAAAATACCGGCGCTGTCTTTACGAACCAGGTTTACAGACAATGAACCGAAAAAAGCGGTGGTGACCAGCAAACAAAGAAACAATGAGCCTGTCTTTTTCATATAAAATCCTGTGGTTAAAAAAATGTTGCGCCTGAAATCAGGCTCCAAGCCAATAACGCTCCGCAAAGTAATGAGCCGGACAGAGCGTCGGATGTACGCCGGACCAGCATGGCCTGCATCCATAAAAGGCTTGCGATAAGCAGTGTGCCGGAAAAGGCGGCTGAGCCGGCAAATCTCCAACCTGTTTCCGGAAAAATCGACCCTTGATCCGGGAAAAATACCGAAGTCAGCCATTCCCAGCCGGAATGGCCGAACGCAAACCGGGGACCATATTCGATCAGCAGAAAAATCAATAAGGCCGAAATTCCGGCCAGAATAAACCGGGTTACCCCTTGCGTTCCGGCCGGGGCCGAAATGAACAAGTGGGAATAGTTCCAAAAGAAAAAGGCGGAAATAACGAATGCTGCCGTGAACGCCATCCATCTTTCAGCCGGAAGCGGACGGAGCAGCGGGATGAGAAAATGCGTCTCCAGCATAAAAACGCGCGACAAAACCCAAACGGACAAATAGAGGAAAAAAAATAAAATGGCGACTGTTCCCGCTGTACGCAAAAAAAATCCGAAACGAATTTCTCCGATAAGCGGTTGTTTTTGCATTGCGGCACAGACCATCCGGATGATCAGCATGAAAATGCCGAGACTGAAAATCCAGTAAATAAGACCGTTTGCTGAATTGGATCCGACTGTTTCGAAGAACCGGGCAGTCGCCGGAACCGAAAGGAGCCAAAGCGCCAGACTGCCGATGACCCAAAGCAGCACAGCCCGCTTTCCGGTGATGATTTCGGAAGTGCGATCTTTCGGCGCTGTATTGGGTTGAATCGTGTAACGCAATTGAAAAAATTCGCATAGCCATTTAAGCATAAACAGTAAAATCAAATAAGCAGCCAGGAGCAAAACTTCCCGAACGGATCCAAGCTGCGCGGCCGGATCAAACCACAACGGAAGATCATCCGGGATTTTTAACGCGTTTTGGAACCAATTGAGCGCCGCTGCAATACATCCGGGATGCAGCGGCAAAAAGAATTGCGGAATATGAAAATTTCGTATCGTGTATGATTTTTGTGCTTTTTCTGCTGCATTGGCGGTGAAAGTAGATTCTATTGCGGATTGCAGGATGAGGACATTCGCCGGCTTATTTGAATTTGCAAAGCGCTGTAGAACTGTATCATCCGGAGCGATCAGGACTACCGATTGAAACCATGAAAGATCCGCGACGGATAAACCGCTTGTCGTCCCCAGTGTATAGCCGGCGAATCCGATTCTTTTTTTATCGACAAAGGTTTGGCTTTCCAATAACAAACGTGCACTATTAATAATATTCAGCTGCGGATTTGACAGCGCCGACGGCGTATTTCCCTGTCCAAAATTGTCAACCGTCAGTGCCACAAAACCGCGTCTTGCCAATTCGACCGCCAGCGGTGCAAGCGTATCCTTGTCGGATTGAACGCCGGCGATTAATAAAATGGCCGGACGTTGGTTCAGCGACTGGGCTTCCAGCGGCCGGTACAGCCGGCCGCCGGTATAGATTGTTTCTGTCAATTCAATGTCAATCGAATGAATTAAAATTTTTCCGCCATCTGTCTCAATCCACTTTGCCGCTGAAAAAAGAAGCAGCAGCGTTGAAAATGCGAACAGGAAAGAAACGGATGGCGGAAAATGGCGGCTGCGCATCGAAAAGCGGAGGACAGACACGCTCAGTTTAGTA
>CALAEB010000646.1 GCA_937890875.1 uncultured Anaerolineaceae bacterium
ACCGGTTACTCTGTTTCGGAGATCCAGGCAAAGCGGATCGAAGTCGCTGAAAAATATACGGGCGCTTGGAGAAAGACGATCGTTTTGAAAGGCGCTTACACTGTCGTGGCCGCACCGGACGGACGGAGCGCCATTTTGCCGCTTTCTTCTTCTGCTTTGGCGAAAGCCGGCAGCGGCGATATCCTGGCCGGAATTATTGCCAGCTTTTTGGCGCAGCGTGATATGGATCCTTTTGATGCTGCCTGTTTGGGCGTCTGGGTTCATGGAACAGCCGGACTCAAAGCCCAGGCCCGCCTGGGGAATCCGTATTCGACGATGGCCACTGATATTCTGAATTCAATCCCGAAATCAATCAATTCCCTGCTCTGATAAAGAAATCCGGCATAAGGTTTGCTCACTTTATCATAATAATGCCATCAGGGATAATTCCTGGCACCCGGATCGCCAGGAATTTGAAATTTAAGGAAGCCTTCTGAAGGGTAGTTGCAGGGTGTTTTTTCCATGATCGAATTCCTGTTCGGATGCATGATTCAAAAGAAGATTTTTGAATATAAGGTAGAATAGGGAGATATAGATTCAACAAAATTTGTAATGTTTACGGATGTAAACGGCATACAAAACTTAGGAGAAGTTCATGGGAAAACACTCGCCCGGAACCATCGAAGTCATCTGTGGTTCGATGTTTTGTGGGAAAACTGAAGAGTTAATTCGCCGGTTGAGACGAGCAATCATTGCCAAAAATCACGTGCAGGTTTTTAAGCCGATCATTGATAACCGTTATGTCGTTGAACGGGTGCATTCACACGCGGGACTGGAGATCGACGCCTATCCGATTGCAAATATCAATGAAATTTATGATCGGCTCGATCCGGAAACTACTGTTATCGGTATCGACGAAGCACAATTTTTCGGAGATGACATTGTCCGGGTTGTGGATGACCTCAGTGAACAGGGACATCGTATCGTTTTGGCGGGCCTGGACATGAATTTCCGCGGTGAACCGTTTGGAATGATGCCTATATTAATGGCGAAAGCTGAAAAGGTGGACAAGCTCTACGCGATTTGCATGGTATGCGGAGAGCCGGCTACAAGAACGCAGCGATTGGTCGATGGCAGCCCCGCAAATTATCATGATCCGATTGTTATTGTGGGCGCCTCCGAACTTTACGAAGCCAGATGCCGAAAACATCATATTGTCCCGGGAAAATAGGTTTGGAGGATCATGTATTCGTATCAAGATGTTTTATCCGAGGTCCTGATCGACGAGCAAACATTACAGGCACGAGTAAAAGAATTAGGGAAAGAAATCTCAGCGGATTATGAAGGACAGGATCTGGTTTTTGTTTGTATTTTACGCGGCGGCGTTGTTTTCCTGATTGATCTGATGCGGCATGTTACCGTGCCGAATCAAATTGAATTTATGGCTGTCTCTTCTTATGGTGCCGGGCACCGCGAATCCAACGGGGATGTCCGGATTACCTATGATCTGAACACAAAAATCGAAGGAAGAAATGTTGTCATCGTTGAAGATATCGTGGACAGCGGAAATACGCTGAACGCTGTGATCCAGCTGCTGTCAACAAGAGGACCAAAGAGTCTTTATATTTGTACGCTGCTGGATAAAGAGGCCAGGCGCGAAGTTGACATACCGATTCGTTATCGCGGTTTTAGCATCCCGGATAAATTTGTCTATGGCTATGGATTGGATTTAGACGAATACTTCCGAAATCTGCCCTTTATCGGTGTCGTGGATTTAGAAAAGCTTCAAATAATGAAAAAGAAATTTGGGCATGGATAAAAAATATTCTTATTCAGAAATATTTGAAACGATGCGGAAGATTGTTCCGCCCAGTGTGAAAATATTTCTGGTTGGCGGCGCTGTCCGGGATATTCTTCTGAATATTGCAGTCAAAGACTATGATTTCGCAGTTGAAGGCCTTGTCCGTCCGATCGGCAAGAAACTGGCGGATGCTTTCGGCGGAAGTTACTACGTCCTGGACGATGAACGCGATATGGTGCGGGTTCTTTTAAACCAGGACGGAAAAGATTGTTTTTGTATTGATATTGCGCAAATTTGTGATTCCGGTCTGGAGGCTGATCTGAAAGCCCGGGATTTTACGATTAATGCAATTGCGTTTGATTTTATTGATAAACACGC
>CALAEB010000647.1 GCA_937890875.1 uncultured Anaerolineaceae bacterium
CCGTCGGAACCGGTCAGGACATTGACATTAAAATCGGTATCGACCTCTAGGGCCGACAAAATGACGACATCCAGTTCATTCACCACGCTGCCTTCACTGAACGGATCCGCATAGTAGTTCGCATCAATCTGCTGATGAAAGCGATTGTTTTTCAGGGATTCGGCCGCGTCCAGATCAAAGCTCTGGACATCCAGAATCTTCTTGATCAGCCCTTCTTCATGCAGTTTTACGATCTGCCCGGTGATTCCGCCGAGCGCAAAGCTGGCCTTGATGTTCCGTTCGATCATTTTGTCCCGCAGAAAACGGGTGGTTGCCAGCGCGGCTCCGCCGGATCCGGTCTGGAGGGAAAAGCCATCTTCAAAATAACCGGAGGCCGTAATTACTTCCGCGGCTTTCTGTGCGATGAGCAGATCGCGCGGATTGGTTGTAAATCGGGTCGCTCCGGACATGATTTTGTTTTTATCCCCGATCTCCGGGATTTCCACAACGAAATCCACCTGATACTGCGAAATTCCGAATGGGATGTTGGGATACGGAACAATGTGGTCCGTGAGAATGATCACTTTATCGGCATAATTGGCGTCAACCCTGGCATAGCCCATCGAACCGCAGGCCGAGGTGTCTTCTCCATCCCGCGAATATCCATTGGCATTGCCGAACGGATCACAGGAAGGTGCGCCTAAAAATGCTACATCGATCGGGAGAATGTTGCTTGCAATCGCATACGCTCTGCCGCCGTGGGACCGGAAGATGACCGGTTTTTCCATTAATCCGGCGGAAACCGCGTCGGCCAGTTCGCCGCGCATTCCGCTGGTTTCGATCCGGTCGATCACGCCATTTTGAATGTGCCGGATCAATGGCGCGTGAACGTTGGTCAGACTGCTGGCCGCCAGTTTCAGATGCCTGAACCCCATCTCGGCCAGGATGCCCAGAACATAATTAACGACATAATCTCCGTCCCGGAAATGATGATGGAAAGAGATGGTCATTCCATCCTTTAACCCGGAAAGGCGGACCGCTTTTTCCAGCGAAGAAATCAATTTTGGGGACCGCTGTTGGCGTTCGGCGGAAGAAAATGATTCTTTCTTTTTCAG
>CALAEB010000648.1 GCA_937890875.1 uncultured Anaerolineaceae bacterium
GGTCCTGCTTCAGACCTATTTCGGGGATATCCGGGATGCTTACGACAAAGTGACCGCGCTGGATTTCGACGGCATCGGGCTGGATTTTGTGGAAGGCAAACAGACCAAGGATTTGGTTCTGAAAAAAGGCTTCCCGCAGGATGTTTTGCTTTTTGCCGGCGTTGTCAACGGGAAAAATATCTGGTGCAATGATTATGGAAAAACGCTCTCACTGTTGCATGAACTGGAAAGTGCGGTTCCGCAGGATCGGATTGTGATCGGCACTTCCTGTTCACTTCTCCATGTTCCTTATACATTGGAGAAGGAAACGGCGATGACTGAGCAATATAAACGGTACTTTGCCTTTGCACAGGAAAAATTACAGGAATTGGACGATTTGCAGGAATTGTTCGCGGATCCCGGCGCTGTTGAAAATCCAAAATACAAAGAGAATGCCGCGTTGATTCAATCCAAGGGCGACTATCAGGACAGTGCCGTCGGGGTAAAAATCGGTGCTTTGACCGAGCGTGATTTCACCAGGCTGCCCGTTTTTGCGGAACGGGAAAAAATCCAAAAACAGGTGCTGGGGCTTCCCGTGCTGCCGACGACTACCATTGGATCCTTCCCGCAGACGGCTGAGGTAAAAGCGTTGCGGACAAAGCTGCGGAAAAAAGAAATCACGCTGGAGGAGTATAAAGCGCGGGTTAAGCAAAAGATTGCTGATTGCATCGCGCTGCAGGAGGAGATCGGGCTGGACGTGCTGGTGCATGGCGAATTCGAGCGGAACGACATGGTGGAGTATTTCGGGGAGAACCTGAACGGGTTTTTATTTACCCAAAATGCCTGGGTCCAATCTTATGGAACGCGCTGTGTGAAACCGCCGATCATCTGGGGAGATGTGAGCCGCAGCAAACCGATCACAGTCGCGTACAGTGTGTTTGCGCAGCGTCAGACGGTGAAGCCGGTGAAAGGGATGCTGACCGGGCCGGTGACGATTCTGAACTGGTCCTTTCCGCGGGAAGACATTCCCAATAAAACCATCGCGTTTCAGATCGCGCTGGCGCTGAAGGAAGAGGTTGCGGATCTGGAGGCGAATGGTATCCGGGTGGTACAGATCGATGAGGCGGCGCTGAAAGAGAAGCTGCCGCTGCGGCGGGCGGACTGGCACAGCGATTATCTGGATTGGGCCATTCCCGCTTTCCGGCTGGTGCATTCCTCCGTCAAACCGGAAACGCAGATCCATACCCATATGTGCTATAGCGAATTCGAGGATATCGTTCAGGATATTGATAATATGGACGCGGACGTGATTTCTTTCGAAGCTGCCCGCTCACATCACGCGATTGTGGACGCACTGGTACGGGCGAATTTCAAAACGGAAGTCGGCCCCGGTGTTTATGATATTCACTCTCCGCGTGTGCCAAGCCAGGAAGAGATTGAGACGGCAATCACCGCAACAAAAGGGAAAATCGCTCCTGAAAAGTTGTGGGTCAACCCGGATTGCGGACTGAAAACGCGCGGCGAACCGGAGACAATCGCCAGTTTGAAGAATCTGGTGAACGCAGCCAGGAACGTCCGAAGCACGCTCTGATTTGATGTTGCTGAAAAACCGGAGCCTCTTGCATTTCGAGAGGCTCCGGTTTTTATCTTTTCGTTATCCGCGGAGAAGCCAGTTTTCGGCTTCTCCCTTGTCATGGAAAACACCGAAACTTGTGCCGCGGTTGGTTTCGGCCATGAATTCCTTGAATTTCTCCGTCAGTTTATCTTCACCATTCAGAACGACAGCCGTTTTCACGCGGTAATTGCCGAGTTTCAGCAGGATATTGCCTGCCAGACCGGAACTGAGATCGAAGAAATTGTCCGCCAGTGCGGCGGCATGAATCATCACCCGGTCCGTCTCATTTTCCATGCAGGCGGCAACAATATCCAAGGCGTCCTGTTCGGATGTGATCAGCTTTTCCGACGGCGTGTATTCGATATATTTTTTGCTGTTTTTTTCGGTTACTTCGTAGTTCATTCTGTCTTCTTCCCCTGGAACGGTCAACCGTTATTTAAATCTGCCTTACCGGCGTTTACCCGGCAAGGCAGACAAGATATCTGGAAAATGGATTATCCGGTCAGAATCAAATATTTTTGCCTGGTATGAAACGACCGTTTTTGACCGACGGAGCTGTTTGCCTATGCCCGCAGCGTTTTGAGCGCGTTTGCCCAGGCGATCACTTGATTCAAAAGGGCGGCGACTTCCTGTTCGTGGCGCGGATCCGGTTTGAATTCGCTGAAGTTTACAAAATCGGTGAAAAGGGAGAACATCACCTGCGCGCGGACGTCCGCGATCTGCAATTCAGCCATGATCGGGCGCAGCTGTTCAACGGCTCTTGCGCCGCCTGCGGACCCATAGCTGACGAACCCCGCGGATTTGTTGTTCCATTCACCGTAAATATAATCAAGCGCATTTTTCAGTGCGCCGGAGGTGGAATGATTATATTCCGGCGTTACAAAGACAAACCCGTCAAATTCGGCAATTTTCTTTGCCCAGGATTGG
>CALAEB010000649.1 GCA_937890875.1 uncultured Anaerolineaceae bacterium
GTTGCCGTGCAGATGGCGGCAAACTCTCAATTCGAAGACCTTTTCAAGAAGGCCACCCCGGGAACGAAGCTCACGTCCCCTGCGGAATTCGCAAATGTAAAAAGGAGCATGCTCAACGTTAAGCAAAGCGATCCGGATAATATCGTTATTTCCTGGATTGCGGATGTCGATTCCAGCCAATATACACAGTCCGACGGATACCTTTCGGGTGCCGACTATAAAATTGCGACAAGGTCCTGGTATCAGCAGCTCGTAAAGGAGCAGAAAACCATCATTACCGAACCGTATCTGGACGCAGGCACAAAGAAATTAACGGTGAGCGTGGTTTCCCCGGTTTATGATTCCGGTACGAAAACGCTTCTTGGCGTAACCGGCATTGATTTCAGCCTCGACCAGATCAACAAAATGATAGAGAGCTACCGACTGGGCAACAGCGGATTCTACATTCTCAGCACCGCGCAGGGTGTGCTGATTCACCACCCCGATTCGTCTTTGATTAACAAAAATGTCTCCGAATCCAAAATGTCCGAAAATATTATCAGCTCGATCATGACCAAAACCATCGGCCCCGTCACTTACAGCGCGCTGAACCATACCAACTACGGCTATGTCGCGACGGTGGGTGATACCGGATGGACGATTACCACCGGAATGCCGGAGGCGGAGTATAATGCAGCCTATAATGAAACACAAACAATGTTCCTTTTCACCTTCCTGATCGCGCTGATTCTCCTTCTTGCCATTATCGTTATGATTTCCATGAGCATTATTAAGCCGCTGAAAAAACTGACCGCCGCCGCACAGCAGATTGCGGACGGAGATCTGAACGTGAAAGTGGATATGAAGACCATGGACGAAACCGGGCAGGTTGCCAACGCCATCGAAAAGATTGTGGACAGGCTCAGCCACTACATCGATTATATCGATGAAATTTCCGCCGTGCTGGACCAGATCGCCCTTGGGAATCTGGTGTTCGAACTGCAATGCGAATACACCGGTGAATTTGCCAAGATCAAGGATTCCCTCAACAATATAAAGTCGAAGCTGGTAAAGACCTTCCGAACGATTACCGATTCTGCCGACCAGGTGGCGAGCGGCTCCGACCAGGTATCGAACGCCGCGCAGTCCCTGGCCCAGGGCGCCGCCGAACAGGCCAGTACAATTCAGGAGCTTTCCGCTTCCATTACCGAAATCGCAAATCATGTCAACGAGAACGCGGGCAATGCCAATGCGGTCGATCAGCTTGCCAAAGATTCCTTCAGCGACGCGCAGCGCAGCAACGATCAAATGGCGCGTCTGGTTACCGCGATGTCCGACATCAACAATTCCTCCAATGAAATCGGAAAAATCATTAAAACCATTGAAGACATCGCGTTCCAGACCAATATCCTCGCCCTGAACGCGGCGGTGGAAGC
>CALAEB010000650.1 GCA_937890875.1 uncultured Anaerolineaceae bacterium
GGATGGTCATTAAACGGCCCGCTCCCGCCGCGTCCGGCGGGGCTTCGCCTTCTCTGGCGCCGGCGTCGTTCAGACTTTCGATATAATCCAGAAAATCATCCGCCAGGATCATGCCGCTTTTTTGCGCGTCCAGAATCAGTTTATCCAGATTCCGCCACTGGCGGCTGTCCGGGCTGGCCGCCAGCCAGGCCCGATAACCGGTCTGCTCGATCAGGGAGGAGAGCATCGTTTCAATGGGGACCCTGCCAGCCAGCGGGACCAGCGTCTGCAAAATTCCGCGGGCATGTGCCGCAATTCTCCGGTCTGCCGCTGCCAAATCAGAACGATCCTGGCGCAGTGCATCCCAAAAATGATTTCCGGTGTTGCTTCCGCCATCCCCCCAGCGAAGCTGAACCAGCGCCGCTTTTGAAATACCGATCACCGGGCTGAGCAGAAAACCGGCCATGGCCAGATCGTCGGACGGGTCGGCGATTGCCCGCAGCATGTTGAGCACATCGCGGACTTCCGGGCGGTCGTAGAAACCTTTGCCGGAAACGGTGACGAACGGGATGCTGGCGCGTTCCAGCGCCGTTTCATACAGCGAAAAGCCGGAGGAGGCTCTGAAAAGCAGGGCGGCTTCATCCCAGCTTTTCAGTTTGGAGGTTTGTTTGAATTCAAGCAGCCGCGCGGCCAGCATTTCGGCGGCAGCGGTCCGGGCGTTTTCCCTTGAATCGGGAGCATATCCCAGCAAAAATTCCAAATGCGGGAGATTTTCCTGTTCAGAGGCGGTTTTCCGCATGGCGATCAGCGGGCTGAACGGGATTTCATAATCTGCACCGGGCTGGTCCTCACTGCCCATTGCCCGACGCAAAAAGTCCCCGCTGACATCCATCAAGGCTGAATGCGCGCGATACGTCTGATCCAGGTCCTTCAGCAATCCGCCGCCGGACTGCACTGCGCGCTGCACGGCCCGGAAGACGGAGACATCCGCGCCGCGGAAGCGGTAAATGCTCTGCCGGGCATCCCCCACCGCAAAAAACTGCCCGGGCCGGGTCGCCAGGGTTTCGATCAGCGACCGCTGGCGTTGGTTGGTATCCTGGAATTCATCCACCAGAATGGCTTTAAATTGCCGCTGCCAGCGTTCCCGGACCGCGGGGACCCGCAGAACTTTCAGCGCCTGTGCTTCCAGGTCATCAAAATCCAGCGCGTTCCGCTGATCCAGATTCGTCCGGTAGGCGGCGATTAATGCGTGAAAGGCGGTCCGCAGGACAGTCAGCAATTCCGCGTAATCCTGCCAGTCCGCTTCGCTGAAGCGGACGTTCTCCGCTGACAACAGCCCGCGCCAACCCGCATCCAGCGCGTCCCGGATTGCTTTCAGTGTCCGTTTTGCTGCGGAAGCGGTTTTCCCGATGTTCAGCTTCATTTTCCCGGCGAAT
>CALAEB010000651.1 GCA_937890875.1 uncultured Anaerolineaceae bacterium
AAATATGAAAACCGAAATCGATCAACTATCCGTCGATGAGGAACAGGCCGGGGGGGAACGGGATTACGAAAACGCCGCCAAGATTAAAGCCGAAAGGCTGCGGATCGAGGATGAATTCAATCAGAAACGGGACGCCTGGGAACAGGAACATCACCTGGATGAAATTGTCGAAGTCGACGACATCGCTCAGATCATCGCGCAATGGACCGGGATCCCGGTCAACCAGATGCTGGAAAACGAAACCGACCGGCTGCTGCACATGGAAGAACGGCTGCATGAGAGAATCATCGGACAGAACGCAGCAATCCACGCGATTGCGGACGCGATCCGCCGTGCCCGGTCCGGGCTGAAAGACCCCAAACGGCCGATCGGTTCCTTTATCTTTATCGGGCCATCCGGCGTCGGAAAGACAGAGCTGGCAAAAGCGCTGGCCGAGTTTATGTTCGATGATGAGGACGCGCTGGTCCGGATTGACATGAGTGAATATCGGGAACAGCACACGGTATCCCGGCTCTTCGGAGCGCCTCCGGGATATGTCGGATATGAAGAAGGCGGCCAGCTGACCGAAGCCGTCCGCAGACGGCCTTATCGGGTGATCCTGTTTGATGAAATCGAAAAAGCCCATCCGGAAGTCTGGAATTCGCTGCTGCAAATTCTGGATGACGGACGGCTGACAGACGGACAGGGTCAGGTCGTCGATTTCCGCAATACCGTGCTGGTGATGACCAGCAACCTGGGAACCGAATACATTAATAAAGGCGGGACGCTCGGTTTCCTCGGCTCCGAAGTCGATAATGAAGACCGCGAAGCAAAAATGAAGATTGACAAAGCGCTAAAAGCCACCTTCCGTCCGGAGTTTTTGAACCGGATTGATGAAATCATCATGTTCTCAAAGCTTTCGGTGGATGAAATGGAGCAGATTGTCGATTTGCAGATGAATGAGATCCGCCAGCGGGTCGGTGAGAACGGACTGCGCCTGGAACTGGATCCGGATGCCAGAAAATGGCTGGCACAGATCGGCTACGATCCGACATTCGGCGCGCGTCCGCTGCGCCGGGCGTTGCAGAAATATATCGAAAGTCCGATCTCCGTACGCTGGTTATCCGGCGCACTGAAGAGAGGCGACAAGATCCGGATCGTGAAAAAAGAAGGTGCGGAAGAGATGGATTTCATTCCGGTTCCCGCTGCTTAACACCGGGAATCCGGATTTTTGAAAAAATCTTTCCAATCAAACGGAAAATCTGTGGTTGTCCTGTTTCTGCACTTTGAGCAGAAACAGGACAACCACGGCGTATTTTTTAATTCAACTATTGCTCTTAATTTCTGAAAATTAAACGATACAAACGCGTTTCAAACAGCAGAAGGTATCCTCTCAAACTTGAGTTCCGGGTTTTGGTCCCGGTAATTTGAAATTTGAAAATTTTCTCCGAACAAAAAGGGAAGCATTTTTCACATTTCGAAATGTCGTTTTGATCCCCAAACAGCCATCAAAAC
>CALAEB010000652.1 GCA_937890875.1 uncultured Anaerolineaceae bacterium
TTTTCCACAGAAAATCCGATCACTTTGAAAATCGGCGCTTCCCCGGTTCCCCATGCTGAAATCCTGGCGACCGTAAAAGACGCGCTGGCTGAGCAGGGGATCAACCTTGAAATCGTTGAGTTCACTGATTATGTGCAGCCGAACACCGCTTTGGAAGATGGCAGCCTGGACGCGAATTTCTTCCAGCATCAGCCGTACCTGGATGATTTCAACCAGACCCGCCTTGCCGAAGATTCAAGCTGGACCGAATTGGTTCCGCTGGCCTTCATTCACTTTGAACCGCTGGCCGTCTATGGCGGAAAAACCGCGAGTCTCGATGAACTGGCTGACGGCGCAAAGATTGCCGTACCGAACGATACCACCAACGAAGCCCGCGCATTGCTTCTGCTGGAAGCCAACGGCCTGATCAAGCTGGCCGAAGGCAAAGGGCTGGAAGCGACCGCGAAAGATATCGTTGAAAACCCGAAGAATATCGAAGTTGTCGAACTCGAGGCCGCGCAGGTCGCCCGCGCATTACCGGATGTTGATTTCGGCGTGATCAATGGCAACTATGCGCTGGAAGCCGGCCTGACAGCCGATGACATTCTGGCACAGGAAGCGCCGGACTCCGAAGCCGCGGTGAAATATGCCAACCTGGTTGCCGTCCGCAAGGGCGAAGAGGAACTTCCGCAGTTCGTGGCGCTGGCTGAAGCGCTGAAGACCGACGAAGTCAAAACCTTCATTGAAGAAACCTACAAAGGTTCTGTCGTCCCTGTTTTCTAAGCGGCGAAAGCGATGAAAGCGGAGCGCCGCCCCTTGCCGGGGACGGCGCTTAGAAAAAAATGTCTTGCAGCAGGCGGTGTGCGTGATCGGTGCGCCGTCTGCTGCTTTTTTGATTTGGACGTCAAAAGTCAATTCTAGGCAGAAGGATCTGAGGTTATATTATTTTTTTCGCTTTGCGAAAAAAATAATATAACCTCAGATCCTTCTGCCGAACCTCAAACGATTTTTGTTACGCCGCTTTCCTTCCGATGTATAAGCCGTGGTTGCTGATCCCCAGAATCGAAGGTTCTTCGCAGGTGCGGATGTGGAAATCGGCCCAGCGTTTAAAATCATCCGGACGCATCGCGTTCACCTCTTCAGCCAGCAGCCTGCCGACGCCGTCCTGCGAAATATGGTGACACATTGACAGCTGCCGTTCCCGCGTGATCCGCTCGATCTCTCCGGGTGTGGTGAACCAGGTGTCGGTCCAAAAACAATCCTCGTCCGTAGAACGCATCACGCCCTCCACGATGATTTTCTGAAACCATTTTTCCTGTAGAAATTGCTTGTTTTGCGACGCGAGGTGAGCAAATACAAAATGCTTGTTAATATACGCCAGGAAGAGGAGTCCTCCCGGTTTCAAAACCCGGCAGCATTCGTTCATCACCCGCTCCCGGTCAGTCGCTTCGGTCAGATGGTAGATCGGACCCATACAGAAGACGTGATCGAAAGAATTGTCCGCATAGGCGGACAGATCCCGCGCGTCATTCACGCCTGAGGAGACTTTGACGCCCTGCTGCAGTGCCTTCTGGTCCAGGATTTCAATATAGGACGGAGTGATATCCAGCGCGGTGACATCCAGCCCGCGGGCCGCATAATACAGTGCGTAAGCGCCGGTTCCCGCGGCGACATCCAAAACCCGTTCGCCCGCTTTCAGATATTTGTTCATGTAAACCAGCGCCGTCATAAATTCGAGCCGCCGGACGTTATCCGCGGACAACCGCAGGTCTTCATCATAGTTTTCGTAAGACTGAACAACAGGGTTCATCTCCGCAACCGTTTTTTCCATTTTTACTCCTGTGTTTGTCGCCGTGCCGGCGAATCCCTGCCCGCTGTTCCCTACGCGGGACCGGCTGGGCGCTTTTGGTCCTGAATGTCCGGCCCGGATGTTCTATATTTATTATACAATCAACCGCGGTGAAAAATAACCTTTTGGCGCTGCGGTTACGATCGCCTGATCGAAAAGTTTGAATTGGTTTTGACACCCGAATCATAATCGATTCGGGCGGTGGAAGCAGCGGGAGTGCAGTGTACTCCCTTACAGACGGTTGCCGGTTGTGATTTATAATCTACTGCATGAAACGAAACCTTCTACATTTCATCTCGCGGTATGGTGTGGTCATTTCCTTTGCACTATACCTGCTGGTTGGATTGGCCTGTTTCGCGGATTACGGCTGCGGCCCGGATGAGGGCATGGAGCGGCAGACTTCGCTGGTCAATTTCAAATATGTCATCGAGAAGCTCTCGCTGCCGGTCCCGGAGGCGACCACGCGCTGGCTGGCTTATCTGCCGGACCTGAAAGATTACCGCGACCGTTATTACGGCACCGCGCTACATTTTCCGCTGGTGCTGATCGAGGCTTTCGCCAATTTTCAATATGAACCGGCGGTGTTTTACGGGATGCGCCATCTGTATACCTTTCTGAATTTTTATGCCGCTGTGATCTGCTTTTATCTCCTGCTGAAGAAACGCTTTTGTAATCGCGGCCTGGCGCTGTTCGGCGCGGCCATGCTGGTGCTTTCGCCGCGCTTTTTCGCGGAGAGTTTTTACAACAATAAGGACGTGCTTTTTCTGGCCTGGTACCTGATCAGCAGTTGGCTGCTGGTGCGCTGGTTTGAGCGCAAAAACCTGAAGAATGCTATACTGGCTGGCGCTGCGCTGGCGCTGACCTGCAACACGCGGCTGAACGGGATCGTTTTCTTCCCGCTGGCAGCCGGTTTTTTCGGCATTGATTTTCTGCGCGGAGAGAGCCGGACGAAAAAGGACTTTCTTTCATTGGCGGCTCTTTTCCTGACGGCCGCTGCGATTTTTTATCTGATCACGCCGAATTTCTGGGACGACCCGGTCCGCGTCGCGGCGGAGACCTTCGCCTTTAACCGCAGCCATCCGAACCACGGTTCGGACGGCAATCTCTTCTTGGGCAGGCTGGTGGATTCGACCCGAGTCTGGTATTTTGTCCCGCTATGGATCCTGCTGACCACGCCGGTGCTTTATCTGCTGCTCAGCGCGGCCGGCCTGATTTCGTCGGGGGTGCGCGGACTGCGGCCGCGCCTTTCGGCGAATGATGGGCGGCCGGATGACGCCGGTTTGATGGATCTGTTTGTGTTCTGCGCCGGGTTTCTGCCGCTGCTGATCATCATCGGGATGAAAGTGACCATTTATAACGGTTGGCGGCATTGTTATTTCGCATATGGGACGATTCTCTATTTCGCTGTGGCCGGCGCGGACGCGATTCGCCGGTTTCGGATCAGAAATACCTTTTGGCAGTCCGTGCGGACGGCCGGATTGGCGGCTGCGATCGGGCTGGGATTTGCGCTTAATCTGGGCTGGATGATAACCAATCACCCTTATCAGTACGCTTATTTCAACCCGTTCGTTCGCGAATACGCCGGCCTGTTTTCAGGCGATTATTGGGGCATCGCCTCGCGCGATCTGCTGCGCTACATTGTGGCGGCGGACGACCGCCCGCTGATCGTGATCGATCATTCGTACACCCAGACCGGCAGCATTAACCGCGGGCTGCTGGACAAGGCGGACCGGGACCGCATCGATCTGGTTTATGATCCGGAAACGGCGGATTATATTCTGTACAGCCGGGACGATAAGCCGGGCGGAGAGGTGCGTTTCGAGGGGTTTGAGCCGGTCTATTCGATCCGGGTTGACACGGACGAGATCGGCATCGTCTTCCGGCGTTTGGATCTGTTTTGATTCGGGTGTCAAAAGTATGCCTTTCAAAGCAGGAAATTTCGTGTCATATCGCCCCCATTCGAGAGTCAAGATGACAGTATCTTTAGATATATTTTTTTCGCAAAGCGAAAAAAATATATCTAAAGATACTTCTTAGTAAAATTCTATTTTTGACATCCCTGCCATTTTTAACGGGAGCGCAGCACGCTCCTCTGCGGGTGCATCGTCTTGTGGGGCCGGGACAGGACCGGAATGGGGACTTTCCTCTGGCTTTCCTCTGGCTTTCTTCTGACTTTCTTCGCTCATATTCTGAGCTCCTGATTTTGAATTCCGCTCGCTTTGTCCATAAAAATTATGGTACACTGTAAAAGGAACTGCGTTTGCGGTTCTCTCATCTTTGAACGCAGTTTAAAATTGAAACAGCAGCGCATTCAGGCTGGACGGCTTCAATCTTTGAAGCGGCGCTCCGATCTTTGCCTTTCCGGTCAGGGATGTTCCGGCGCGAAAAGATCGGCCGGTCCAGTGTGTTCCGCGTGCCGACAGCACGCGGATTAGTTATGTACCGCCGGAGAGATTCGGAGGGGAACGCGATGAAAAATAAAATCCTGAAGGTATTGATCCTGCTTGCGTTGGCGTTCGCCGTGTTGGTTATTGTACAGTCCGGCACATCGGTGCAGGCGCAAAGTCCTGCTCTGGACATTTCAATATCCTTTTCGCCAAGTGCGATACTTCCGGGCGGCGTCTCTGAACTGACGATTGTGCTGACCAATAACACCGGTCATGACTTGGGAATCGTAACGCTTGCTCCCAGAGGTTTCCCGCTTCCGCTGAAGCTTCAGGTGGCGGCGCCGGCGGCGTCAGTGGCCTGTAATGGTGATGTAGGACTTCCTGAAGTTTATGCCCCGGAGGGAGCACTGGAGATTGATTTTTCTGTTGGCGGTATGAAAGTTCTTTCTTCCTGTACGTTTAAAATTTCCGTCACCGGCAGCGCGCCGGGCGACTATACGGCTACGATCCCGGCCGACGCGATCGAAGTGTTGAGCCAACCCTACATTGGCAGTACCGCCGCTTCCGCGAGCCTGACGGTGCTGA
>CALAEB010000653.1 GCA_937890875.1 uncultured Anaerolineaceae bacterium
GCATCCTGACCTTCTTTAACAAAGTTGCCGCCGACCCAGGCCACATACAGAGAATCATCTGTGACTTGAATCTGCCGGTCGGAAAGAATCACAGGGATGCCGGCTTCTTTTGCTTCGCCCAAAACGGTTTCCCAGCCGGTTTCAACAATCGGGGCCAGAACAATATAATCAACTTCCTGCTGGATAAAATTGCGGATCGCTTTAATCTGATTCTCAGATTTCTGCTGAGCATCATCAAAAATCAATTCAAAGCCATTTTCCGGGACAAATGTGGATTTAAATGACTCGGTGTTGGCAGTCCGCCAATCGGATTCCGCGCCAACCTGGGCATATCCGACAACAATCAGGTCATCCTGAGCACTCACAGCCATCGCCAACACACCTGCGAACAGCAAGACACATATAAGCAAACTAACGAACTTTTTCATTTTCCCTCCTAAAGGAATCCCATTATGCGGATATTCCGCATCCATTAAGTGTGTTTTTATTGTATGGGAGCACCGCAAATATTCAATTGAGATTCTTTTGACATTAGAGGATTTTTTTTGTATCTTTTTATATTAAGTTAATTTTCTTTCGAATTATTTTACCGTATGCTTACAGATCATTTTGGCTTTCTTAACCAATAATTCAGAATTTGATCCGGAATTCAGAATTTCAGCAGGACGCTTTGCGGAGGTACGTTCTCCATCACAGTTCAGTAGGACCTCGTTGGCAGCCGTTCCGCGGCATTCTCCTGATCAAAAACTTCTTCAGGAACATACTGAATTTTTTCGACCGTCCCGCCGGCTTCCAATTTCTGAATGATTTCGGCTACCCGCGGGCCATGCAGCGGGTTACACTCAACCGACACATTCAAATCACCGGCAATCATCGCCTCAAAAGCGGCCCGGACCGCGTCAAAAGAAATCACGATAATCTCTTTGCCGGGAACTTTTCCGGCGGCTTTCATCGCCTCAATCGCGCCAAACGCCATATTGTCGTTCTGGGCAATCACCACATCAATGTCATCATACGTCTGCAGAAAGGAACTCATCACTTCCCGTGCTTTGGATTGAATAAAATCCGCGGATTCGATCGCAATCAAATGATAGTTTGGCTTTTCGGTCAGTTTTCTGGCAATCCCCTGGGTTCGGCCGATCTCAGCCGACGCGCCCAGCGTCCCCTGCAGTTCCACAATATTGATCTCTTCGTCCGCGCGGCCCTGCTTTTCAAGATATGTGTTCAGCCAGTCAATCGCGTTTTCCCCTTCTTTATGGAAGTCCCCACCGACCCAGGCTACATACAACGAATCATCCGCCACATCCACCAGACGGTCCGAAACGATTAGCGGGATATTTGCCGCTTTCACTTCCGAGAGGACATTGTCCCATCCGGTCTCAACGACCGGAGCCAGAACGATATAGTCAACTTCTAGTTGGATAAAATTCCGCAGGGCTTTCACCTGGTTTTCGATTTTCTGCTGTCCGTCAATAAAGATGAGCTCAAATCCGTTCTCCTCTGTAAACGTCGACCTGAAAGACTCGGTATTGGCCAGCCGCCAATCGGATTCCGAGCCGACTTGCGCGTATCCGACCACAATCAGATCGTTTTCTGCCTCGGGCTCCGCAGGAATTTCCGTCGGCTTTAGGACACCGCATCCGGCCAGAAAACAGATCTGCAGCCAAAAGATCAGTCCTACTTTGCATATTCTCTTCATCAATTCCGCCTCCTTTCCGTCTATTCGAAAGCGATCCCATATCGGGACGAATGTCAAAAATCAAATTGCAGGAGCGGCAAACCTATTGCTGGATTTTTTCCAGCGGCAAATAAACGACCACACGGGTGCCTACACCATATTCACTCCGGATATCCAGCCCGTATTTTTTCCCGTAATACAGCTGAATCCGCTCCTGAACATTGGTCAGCCCGTAACCGAAGCGGCTGCCGTCAGAAATTGCTTCTTTCAGCTGCGCCAGTACGGCCGTTTCCATTCCGATCCCGTTATCACTTACCGTCAGATACAGCCCGGCGTCACGGGCTTCAGCCTCAACCGTGATGCAGCCCATGCCCCGTTTATTTTTGATTCCATGATAAAGCGCATTCTCGACCAGCGGCTGCAGCGTCAGCTTAGGAACTCTGCAGAGCGATAAAGTCTCCGGGATGAGGATTTCATATTCCAGAATATCCCGGTAACGGGATTGCTGGATCTCCAAATAACTGCGGACATGGATCTCCTCTTCATTAAGACTGATAAAATCTTCTCCCCGGCTCAGCGTCGTCCTGAAAAAATTGGAGAGCGAGGTGATCATTTCCACAACTTGCGCGTCCTGATGATCTTCGGCCAGCCAGATGATCGTGTCAAATGTATTATACAAAAAATGGGGATTGATTTGAGCCTGCAGCAATTTCAGCTCGGTCCGGCGCAAATTTGTCTGTTCTTCTTTCACATCCTCCAGCAGGCTTCCGATCTGTCCGACCATCCCGTCAAAAGCATCGTTCAAGGTCTGGATCTCGTCATCATAGCTTGCTCCGGAACGAACTGTGAAGTCCCCGCGTCCCACCAAGCGGATATTTTCCGCAAGTGTTTTGATCGGGCGGGTAATGCTGTTTGTGATCTGAATGGAGACGAACCATAGCAACGAAAGCAAAAAAAACGAACCGATGACCAGCAACAGAATGGTCGTCCAAATTTCCTGGTTCGTCCGCTGCTGGATCACCGCCAGCTCATTGGTTTCATAAAAAATATATTCCTGGACTTTATCCTTAATTAATTCCGTTAAGATACGGACATCATAATCCAGGCTGGTCATGTTGGTCTCGTAGCCGCTGGTGTTATGGATAATAATGATTCTGTTTTCCAGGTTCTCCAGAAAACTTTCAATATTCTTGAGCCGCTTCAGGCTGTCGCTGCGGGTGGTTGTCCGTTTCAGTTTCTCAACCACATTCCGGGCCGTCACAATATCGGAAAGCGGATCAAGCGCATCAAAGTTTTTTCCGTCGCCGATCACAAACTGATACATCTTATAGTCAAGCGTCTCTTTAAAATCAAAATTGAACTCACTGGCCGTGACCAGGTTCTGCACGATCAGGTTATATTGGTTGGTATATTTAATCAGGACCGCCAGCATAATGATAATGATGAGCGACATGGCAATCATCATCACCGTCATCAGCGCATTCAATTTAACCCCGAGCGATGAATGCTGGATCCGCTCGAAAAAACGACGTGGTTTCCAGGAATCCAAAATTTGGTCAATCCTTTCAAATAGGCGGCAATTCGAATTTTGAAAAAATTTCTTTATTGCTGTGCAAAGCGCAGCAATGACAAAATTACCTTCTTTATAATTCAAAAGGAAATTCCCTGTTTCGAATTCCTGCCGAATAAGTGGGGAACCGTGGAGAATCTTTCCGATATTTCGAATTGCTGAGTAATTTTATGTTCCGCTGATTTTTCCAGACCGGTATTCTTTAGGTGTGCATCCCTGAATCTTCTTGAAAATATAGCTGAAATAATGCGGGTCTTTATACCCCACGGCGTAACCGATTTCCGAGCTTTTCAGGCTGGAACAGCGCAGCAGTTCCTTCGCTTTCTCCATCCGCACAGCCGTAAGATATTCGATAAAAGTGATGCCTTTCTCCTGACTGAAGATCGCGCTGAAATGTGTCGGGCTGACATTGACCGAACGCGCCACCTGATTCAGTGACAGACTTTCCGACTGAAAATTTTTCCGAATAAAGTCCTCGGCTTCCAATAATAACCCGCGGTATTTTTGGTTCGCGGACTGATCCCGCAGCTGCAGTGTACATTCCAGAATTTTGGTGATATTCGCTTTGGTTTTGTCCAGAGAAGAAAGCTCGGCCGT
>CALAEB010000654.1 GCA_937890875.1 uncultured Anaerolineaceae bacterium
AACCGAGAGGTTGTGCGGATCGTCACCCCCGGAACACTGATTGAACCGGGACTGTTGAAAAGCGACGCGAACAACTATCTGCTCGCCGCCGTGACGGACGGCGATAAAATCGGGATATCCTACGCGGATATCACCACCGGGGAATTTCTCGTCACGCAGATCAACAGTACGAATATCCTGACAGACCTGAGCGCCGAAATAACCCGGCTGCGCCCGGCCGAGATTCTGCTGCCGGAAGATTTTCAGACCGATCTTCAGCCGGATCTGCATATCACGCGCGTTCCGGCATCCAATTTTGAGATCGTGCGCTGCACGGATACCTTGCTGCGGCATTTTCAGGTGGCAACGCTGGATGGGTTCGGCATATCCGCCGGCAGTATTCAGGTTCGGGCTGCAGGCTGTATCCTTCAATATCTTCAGAAAAATCAGTCGGCCTGCTTGAAATTGCTGACTACGGTCGCTGTTTACTCAATCGATGAATTCATGGCACTGGATTCGGCGACCCGCCGCAATCTGGAATTAGTGGAGACCATCCGCTCCAACGAAACGAAAGGATCGCTGCTGGGTGTGCTGGATTGCACGGTAACGCCAATGGGGAAACGGCTGATCCGCCAATGGGTCAGTAAACCGCTCATCAACCAGGCCGCGATCCATGCCCGGCAGGATGCAGTGGAAGCACTGATGAATAATGGGATCATCCGGGCGGAATTACGTCAGAAGATGAAGGGGCTGAACGATATCGAACGGCTGATTAACCGGATCAGCGGGAGCATGGCACAGCCGCGTGATTTGGAAGCGCTGCGCAGTTCACTGGAGGTTCTTCCCGAAATTATCCAGATCATGCAGCCGATCGCGGCTGCTGTTTATCCGATTTCCGGTAAAATCCTGCCTTTGCACGAAGTGTTGAAACTTCTGCAGACAGCCATAGCGGACGACCCGCCCGCAACGCTGCAAAACACAGGCGTCATCCGAAAAGGATATTCCGAAGAATTGGATCAGGTCTACCGGGACTCACAGCATGCCCGCGAGTGGATGGCCGATCTGGAAGGTATTGAAAAAGAACGGACTGGAATCAAGACGCTGAAAGTCAGCTATAACAAAGTCTTTGGCTACTATATCGAAATTTCCCGCGGAAGCGCCGCTCAGGCCCCGCCGGAATACATCCGCAAGCAGACATTGGTCAACGCGGAGCGTTTCATCACGCCGGAAATGAAAGAATACGAAACGCTGGTGCTGAACGCCGAGGACCGCATCCGCGAGATCGAGATCCGGCTGTTTTATCAGGTGTGCGCGGAGATCAACCAATATGCATCCGATATCCTGTCGACGGCCCGCAGCCTTGCCGCAATCGATGTTTTAGACGCGCTGGCGGAAGTAGCCGCGATCAATGGATATGTCCGGCCTGAAATCTCAGAAGGCACGGGCATCGACATTGTCGGCGGCCGGCACCCCGTTGTAGAGCAAATGCTGAACAAAGGAAAGCAATTCGTGCCGAACGATATCCGTTTCGAAGCAGGAGAGATCATCCGGATCATCACCGGGCCCAACATGAGCGGAAAAAGCACCTTCCTCCGCCAAACCGCAATTATCATCCTCCTGGCGCAGATGGGTTCTTTCGTACCGGCAGTTCAGGCAAAAATCGGCATGGTTGACCGGATTTTCACCCGCATCGGCGCACAGGATGAAATCCACGCCGGGTTGTCCACTTTCATGGTAGAAATGGTGGAAACGGCGAATATTCTGAACAACGCGACGCCCAGAAGCCTGCTGATCCTGGATGAAATCGGGCGCGGAACCAGCACCTACGACGGTCTGTCCATTGCCTGGGCCGTGATCGAATACATTCACAATGCACCCCGCCTGCGCGCCAGAACGATCTTCGCCACGCATTACCATGAACTGACCAAACTGCCGGAGACGCTGCCGGGGGTGAGAAATTACAACGTGGCTGTGAGTGAGACAAACGGAGAAGTCGTCTTTCTGCACAAAATTATTCCCGGCGCGGCGGACCGCTCGTATGGGATTCACGTGGGACAAATTGCCGGGCTGCCCAAGCCGGTCATCACCCGCGCCAACGAGATCCTTTCCAAATTGGAATCACAATCCGTCAGCCAGATGAAAACGGACGCGCTGCCAATTTCACAATTGACGCTGTTTCCGGAGACCAATCCTGTTCTGGACGCGCTGGAGAAGATTGACGTCAACAGCATCTCACCGATTGAAGCGATCAACATCCTGTTCGAATGGAAGAAAAAATTCGGCGTCCAAAAATAACAGCCCGTCCATTGGAAATATGATCCGGATTCCCTTTTGACCATCAATAAATTAAACAGACGCCTCAAAATAAAACCAGAGGCGTCCGTTTTTTAAAGAATCCCGAAAAGTTCCCAGAAATGGTCCGGGATCCTCTCAGTTTACGGCAAGAATAACTCAGATCGTTTCCAGGAAATGGTCAATTTCCCAGTCGGATACCGATGTACGGTACTCATCCCATTCACTCCACTTGCCGCGCATATAGGCATCGTAAAGATTCGTGCCAAGCACGGATTCGATCAGGGAATCCTTTTCCACTTCAAGCAGCGCTTCTTTCAGAGAGCCGGGCAGTTCCTCAATGCCCATCTCCCGCCGTTCCCGCCGGCCCAGTTCAAACACATTGATGTTGTTCAGCGGTTCCATCGGCTCAATTTTTTGTTCAACGCCTTCCAACCCACAGGCGAGCATCACAGCCAGCGCCAGATACGGGTTACAGGACGGATCCGGGCAGCGCAGTTCGGCCCGCACGCCGTTCGGGCTGGAAGCCCGCGGAATCCGGATCAGCGCGGAACGATTGGTCTGCGCCCAACCCACATATACCGGTGCTTCATAACCGGGCACCAGCCGCTTGTAACTGTTGACGGACGGCGCAACAATCCCGGCCAGGCTCTTCGCGTGTTTCAGCTGACCGCCGATAAAGTAACGGCCGTAATCGGAAAGGAACATTTCTTTGTCCGCGTCATAGAACTGGTTCACGCCATCCTTCGTAAATATCGACTGATGACAATGCATGCCGGAGCCATTTTCACCGAACACCGGTTTCGGCATGAACGAAGCGACGATTCCTTCCTGCGCGGCAATCGCCTTGACCGTGAATTTCAGCATCAGGATGTTATCCGCCGTTTTCAGCGCATCGCCGAAGCGGAAATCAATTTCGTGCTGGCCGAGCGCAACTTCATGATGACCAACTTCAACATCCAGTCCCATCTCATTCAGGGCCAAAATCAGCTTGGTTCGGATCCGGACAGCTGTATCATCGGCGGAAAAATCAAAATATCGCCCGGTGTCAAACGGCACCGGATGCGCCTTATCACCGTTTAATTTAAAAAGGAAAAATTCCGGTTCAGGCCCCACATTATAGACCAGACCTTTTTTATCCAATTCAGCACAAATTCGTTTCAGAACGCCGCGCGGATCCCCCTGATAGGGTTCGCCGTTTGGCAGTTCGACATCGCATATAATCCGTGAACGACGCATATCCGCAGGGGACCAGGGGAGAACTGTATATGTGTCCAGATCAGGACGCAAATGCATATCGCTTTCCTGGATGCGGGTGAAACCTTCAATCGATGACCCATCGAACCAGATGCCCTGGTCCAATGCCTCAGGCAGCTTCGAAACAGGCAGGTCAACGCTTTTCACTGTACCGAATACATCGGTAAACTGGAGTGAAACGAACTTTGCCTGATCTTCTTCAACACGTTTTATCAAAGTCCTTGCATCCATACAATTCCTCCATAATTAATAGAATTCACACCAAACATTCGTTTGGCATGGTTAAAAAAACAATTAACAATAAAAGCACAAAACGAAAAATACTTTACGTATTATAGGGAATTGCTTTTCCGTGTCAATGGGAATTGTCCGGAAACATGACATTTTTTTATGGATGAACGGGCGGAGATAAATTCCGTTTTCATATGGTTCCGATATATTCCGGTATATACATCAGGCGCCGCAACTAATCAAAGAGCCGCACCGTCCGGACTTCCGTCAATATTCCGGAACATGATTGGAGTGTCAGAAAATCAAATTTATCAAAAGGAAAACTGACCGCTATTTTGATTCTTTAAAATCATCATAATCGATCACATTTTCTTCCGCATATTTCTCCGCATCCGCCACGGTCTGATCCATCCGGGATCTTACTTCATCTTTCGCTTTCCGCCATATATCTTTGGGAATTCCTTTGTTAAGCACCGCGTATTTTCACTACCGCTTTCAGCGAATATGCTCTGGATGGGTAC
>CALAEB010000655.1 GCA_937890875.1 uncultured Anaerolineaceae bacterium
TTTTTCGGCAATATTTTCAGCAGCAACGCTTCCGGAGGTGAAACGCCGGCGCCGCAGCCGACCCTGACTGCCACATCAACGGAATCCGTGCCCGCCATGCCGCTTCCCACTGACGAAAATCAGCCAACCATTGAAGGCACAGCAGTCCTGGCTTTGACCATCTCGGAGGTGACAGCTGAAGCACCGCAAAGTCCGCCGCAGGACCAGCCGGAAGCCGGAACAGCGACTTTGGGAAACGGAACGGATGATGAAACGTCCCAGGAAATACCCGCTCAGGCTGAAGCGAAGCCCAACTTGTTCCAGCGGGTCGGGGCTTTCTTCCGCGGAATTTTCTCCGGAGAACCAGAAAACGACGAAACAGCCGGATTAACGGCGACTGCCGCAGTAAGCCCGGCAGCCATCCAGCCGACCCTCGCGAATTCACCACAGGCTTCCCTCTCCGAAAATAGCGGGAATGAAACTGCCTCACCGCTGACCAACGATTTCACCGCGCCAGACTTCGGCCCCTTCACCGATGAAAACGGGAGCGAAAGCGGTAATTCACAGACAGACGCATCCCTCTCATCCGGCCCGATCCAACCGGCGGATACCGGAAATATCCAGGCGCAGATCGGGACCGATTCCGGCCCGAAAACAAATGCTTCTCAAACAGTGCCAACGCTGCATCCGGATCTGGAAGAAGAACCATTAAAATTCGAAGATGAACCCGTCCTTCTGGTCACCGCAGTTTCCGCATCGACCAGGGCACCGATCCAGGGGATTACGGTCACGGTCAGCGATTCCGAACGAAATCAGGTCGTCACACTGCCGGTAACCGTACTGACCCCGGTACGGACACCGTCTGTCCCCGCCGACGGAAATCAAACGGTTTCGCGCTACGCAGACGGCACACAGGCCGCATTACCCAGGGCGACCGCGCTTCCGGAAACGGGCCTGGGCGATCAGATGAATATCCCGCTGATCATCCTGATCGTATTGGTGCTGATCGGGATCATTTTGGGCGTGCGTATCATTCGGGGAAAACGCTGAAAAGAACCCGGATATTCGGATTTTGGTCCGGGCACCAAAAGGTATGAATGCCTGAAAAAAGAACGCCTGCCGGATAAAACGGCAGGCGTTCTTTTTCGTTTTTTTATTACTTCACTTGTTCGGCAACCGTATTGCCGAATCCCAGCAATTCTTTCACCATTTCAGTACTGCAGCCTTCCGCATAGACGCGCAGCACCGGTTCCGTTCCGGAAGGCCGGATCAGCAGCCAGGAATCATCCGCCATAATATACTTGACGCCGTCCATAGTGCTGATCTCCGCCACGTTTTCACCGCCGATAGAAGCCGGCGCGTTGTCGATCAGATACTGAATCATGTCCTTCTTGGATACGGGCTGCTTCAGCCGGATATCCGTACGGTCATAAAAGGCCGGGCCTACATCCGCCAGCAGATCATCCACCAGTTCGCCCAATGTCGCCCGGTTCGCGGCGACCATCTCAGTCAGCAATAGTCCCATGATGATCCCGTCCCCTTCAGGGATATGGCCCTTGAACGAGATACCGCCGGATTCCTCTCCGCCGATCAGGACATCCCGCTCCATCATATAATCGGAGATATGATTGAAACCCACCGGGGTCTCAAAAACTTCCAGCCCATATTTTTTCCCCAGCCGGTCAATCATGCGCGTCGTCGAAACTGTGCGCACCAACGCTCCGCTCAGGCCCCGTTTTTCATGCAGATATTTAATGGACAGCGCCAAAATTTTATG
>CALAEB010000656.1 GCA_937890875.1 uncultured Anaerolineaceae bacterium
GGATGGATTCCCAGACGATTGTTTTCAGGTCGATACTGCGGTCAATGTACGGGATGAGCAACCAGCAATAAGCTTCCCGGATGCGGGCTTTAACCGTCTCGTCACTTCTGTTGAGGTTGTTATTCGTCTCTGTATTTTGGGCGGCGTCGAGGTTCAGGTCGATGCTATCCGCTTTGATGGAACTCCAGGCTAAAAATAGCCTGACTTCCTGATTGAGCGAGGACATCATGTCCTGATCGGGAGCGACAAAGGCGAGCATATTTCTGTACATCCGCGGCATGGTACCCCGGTTGTTCAGGATTTCGTTGACTGACGCAAGCGCGCTGTTGTCCTGAGCCGACGCTTTGTACGTGTCCGTCGGACGCAGGACGACCAGTCTTACGGCTTGATCGTCCGGCACGTCCAGCGAGGAAGCGGGACAGATATGGATGCCCGCGAACGGCGGCTCCTTGCGAAGTGTACGCAGCCGTTGTTCAATTTCATATTCCACGTCGGAAGCCGCAACCTGGGTGGCGCGGTCTTCCACGGTTTTGCGGAGCGTCGGACGGGTGTCAAACCAGAATCGATCTCCGGAAGGGTTGGTATATAGGTATGTCAATGACGACCGCAGCGTGTTGAGCGCATCATTGAAGTTCGCGATAATCTCTCCGGGCTGAACCACACCCAGCCGAATCCGCGACGTCTCGATCCCACGCACGGTTTGATCACGGGTCGTCGGCGCGCTGCCAAGCATCACCGTTCTGGCGACCCGGCGAGCGGCCAGGTTTGTGCCATAACGCGGGCTGGCTTGATCCTTCTGATAGGGAATGGAATTTTTCCCGTCGACTTCATTATCCACAATACTGTTCCAGTTTTCCGGAAGATGGCGTGTCAGTTCATCGCGCACATTCGGCACGTCCAGCGGGATCGAGCCGGGCATGATCATCAACCCCGCGTCATTGCCCATCCACAATTCGTGGATGACCGCGGCCATCAGACGCAACACGCCGCGGGTGCGCTGGAATCGCTCCAGCGTCGCCCAATCCTCATACAGCCGGTCGAAGACCTCCGGATGGATAGGATAACAGGATATCATGCGCTCGCGATATCCCAGTGGGAAGTCGCTCTGGTTCTCGTTATACATCTGACTGAACTTCGCGCAGACGGCGTCGCGCTTGTCGGGGTCCTTGCAGTCGAGGAACAGCCGCCGACGCACAACCTCAAAGCCCTCGTTTGCGGCAACCGGCTTCCAGATCGACTCCATGCGTCCGAAGGTATGCTCGATGGTTTCGAGCGCAATTCTGCCGGCATCACCGCCGATCTCAATGTCCGATTCCGGGATGGCGGCCACCATCAGACTGTTCTTGCTGGCGCGGGCAGCTTCGGTCACCTCCTGGATAAAGGAGATAAGGTTATCGAAGGAACCTGCGGGGAGACCGGAGACGCCATAAATTTTTTTCGCATAAGCGACCAGCTCGTCCATCAGGATCAGGCATGGCCCCGCCGCGTCAAAGAGATTCTTCAAGGCCTCAGAGCCGGGGGAGACGCCCTTCTTGTCCGCTTCTTTTACATAATCATAGAGTTTCGGATCTCCGGCGGATTCGGCAAGCTGCGCTGCCATCTCACCCCATAGCGTATTGATTGTGACGCCGGGCATATTGTTGGGACGTTTGCTTTTGGAAGGGTCCAGCGCGGTGCCGACCAGAACGGCCACATTCGCTTTCGGCAGTGTTGTCACACCCGCGCGTTCCAGGACAGGTTTTATAACGGGTATTTTTTCAAGCGAGACCCGGCCGCGCATCATGTGGTAAAGCGCGAGCATACTATGCGTCTTGCCGCCGCCGAAGGCCGTTTTCAACTGAATGACCGGCTCGCCGTCCTTCCCCATCACGCGGCGAAGCGCCTGCACCAAAAGTCCCGTCATGCCTTCCGTAACGTAGGTTCGCCCGAAAAACTCAACGGGATCCTGGTATTCAAACGCGCCTTCACCCCGCGCAACCTGAGCCAGATCAGCGGCAAACTCCGCGTTGCGATAACGGCCCTGCGCCACGTCCGGGTGCGGTTCCATCACTTTACGCCAAGCGGGCAGCCCGGCAAGGGGCGTCGTATTCAGGATGCCGACGTTCTTTCGATTGACGGCTGCCGGCGCTGGGGCTGTTTCTGTAACCGTTGTGGAACCATTCCCGGAGCCATACCGCAATGTCCGCAGTATTTCACGGATCGCTTCCGCGCTTTCCGGGTCAATTTGTTCGCACAGGCGGGACATGGTATCGAGCGCGCGCCAGGTGTCCTCCAGCGAGAAGTCCTCGCCGCCAATGTGCGCCCAGCGATTTCGCACGCCGACCAATTCCTTGGCCCAGGTGCGGTAATCAATGGAGAGCTTTTTTCGAAAGACCGTGTTCCAGTGCAAATCGAACAGTAATAGACAGCGCTGGATGTCCAGCGAATCCACCAGTGTCGCCCCATCACCGGACGCCGGCAAGTCCCGTTTCTGCTCATCATAAAGCGTATCGATGACGGCGGTTTTCCACCAGTCGCCGCCGAATTCGTTACCCAGTTCACGGGCAATGTACGGCGCAAAGACTTCCAGCAGGATACGAAATCCGCGTGTTACCTGTTCGTGATTATTCTCCATCTTTATCCCACCTTTTTTTAGTTCAGAGTTCATAGTGCAGAGTGCAGAGTGCTG
>CALAEB010000657.1 GCA_937890875.1 uncultured Anaerolineaceae bacterium
GTTCGGCCGATCAGGCCATTCTGCGTGTCCCGAGCAGAATGGCCTGATCGGCCGAACGGAACGTCTCCAGCAGCGCGGATGCGGAGGCGCCTTCTCCCTGTTCGAAAACAAGTATCCCGGCGTCATTTAATTGCGGCGCAATATTATTCGAAGTCCGCTTCAGCTGCGCATAGGACGTAAATAGCGCCAGTGTGCGGCCGCCGGTCGCTTTGCAGAGCCGGATCAACGTCGTTTCAATCATTCGCTGCGCTGCGCCCTGATTCGGGTCCGGGATGTCGTTCGGGATATAGAGTAAAACGGAATTCTCGTAATCAAACGGAGACCCCACACAAAGTTCGCTGGCCTCGTCCGCACAAAGCCGTTCTTTGATATAGTCGAAACTGTTATCGGTGGTCAGCGTGGCGGATGTCAGGATGATGCTTTCTTTTTCATGCCATAAGAGGTTCTCGATCATCGGCCCGACTGCCAGCGGAGCCGAATTTAATGTTAAGCGGTTGTTTACGGGCGCGATTTCAATCCAGTAGACAAAATCCTGTTCCGGACTTAAGATCAATCCGTTTATTTCCGCAGAGGCCTTTTTCAGCCGTTTGCCGACTTCCAGGAGCAGGTCTCCCAGTTCCTGTACTTTTTCATCCGGATCTTCTATCTCGGAAATCTGCTTGTAGAGCGTATCGGCTTGCCGGATCAGCGCTGAGAAAACGGTATCGGACTCATCCCAGGCAACTTCGATATCACTCCAGCCGGGGAGCGTGCGAACTGCCAGTGTGATCCGCAGCTGCTGTCCGTAAACGGTGATCGGGTTCCCTTCCCGCATTTCTGACATGAAAAATTGAATCCGGGTAAACAACGTCTTCAGCGAAAGATCCAATTCGTGAGCGTTCGCGCTAATTTGGCTGACCAGTTCAATAAACTGCGCATAGCCATCAGGAGTAAGCACATTTTGCAGCGCCGTTTGGAACCGCCCCAAAAGCCCTTTCCCTGTTTCGCCTAATTCTGTCAAGATGCGAACCAAATCGGCGGGGGAAAGCCGGGTGCTGAAAGCGTTGGTTGCTGCAGATTCCAGATGATGCCCTTCATCGATGATCAGATACCGATAGTCCGGAAGTACGCCGCCGCCATATGCCAGGTCGGCCAACAAAAGCGCGTGATTCACGATGATGATATGGGAACGGGCGGCCTGTTCGCGGATGGCAAAAAAGGGACACAAGCCTTTCTGTTTAAACGGACATTGGTTGGGGCGGCAGCCTTCGTTTTCCGCGCTCATTTCGTTCCAGATGGCTTTTTCAACCGGACCGTTCAAGTTGATTTCACTGGAATCCCCGCTTCCGTTTTCATGGAGCCAAACGATTATTTTCCCGATCACGCGGACTTCCTCGCCTGATTCTATGCCGCGGTTGTGTTTCAACTCCAGTTTTCTCGGGCAAAGGTAATTCCCCCGCCCTTTCTGAACGGTGGCGTATAGATCATGATCCAGGACCTGATGCAGTTCGGGAATATCTTTTTTTATCAGCTGATCCTGCAAATTGATGGTATTGGTAGAAATAATTACCCGCTCACCGTTCTTTATCGCCCAGTGGAACGCCGGAATCAGATAAGCGAAAGATTTCCCGGTGCCGGTTCCTGCTTCAATAAACATGTGTTTTCCCGTGGAGAAAGCAGCGCAGATGGAACGGAGCATTTCAATCTGCTGCGGACGCTGTTCATAGTTTTGAAATCTTTTCGCAAATTCTCCCCCATATTCGAGGATGGCTGCCATTTCATCTTCATCCAGCGGTTCGGGGTGTTCCGCCGGTTTTAATTCCTGCCGGTTCTTAGCAAAATCATTTTGAATTTTTGGCGCGGGAATTCTGAATCCGCTTTTTTTTGTCTCGCCGTTTTTGATTCTTTTTTGAATGATTTGACGGAAAAATTCAGCTCCGCTCCAGTTTGTTCCCGCGGAAAACGATACCAGGTCCATCAGAAGTTCGAGCGGGAGCTCGTTCGCTTTGTCGACAAGCCGGTTATACAGCTGGTAGTTGGATGTGCAGTCTGCCATAGCCCGGTGCTGATCCTGGACGATGATTCCCATCTGCTGGGCCAGTGCGGCGAGGTTATAACGTGACGCCCGCGGGAGCAGAACCGACGCCAGCTCATAGGTGTCAAAAATTGGATTTTTAAGTACAACGCCATATTGACGGAGAAATTTCAGGTCGAAACCGACATTATGCCCCACGATTGTGTCACTCCCGATAAAACCGGCCAGTTTGAAAATAACTTCGCCTATTTGCGGCGCATTGCGGACCATATCGTTTGAAATGTGGGTTAATTGCGTGATGTTGGAAGGGATGGGCCGGTTGGGATTGACAAGCGTCTGAAATGTATCCTCTATTCTGGCTCCATTGAATCGCAATGCCGCGATCTCGGTAATCGCGTCGGTCTCCGGATCCAGTCCGGTTGTTTCGATGTCGAGGGCAATCATTAATTTTTTGGTCTTCCTTATCTGTGTATAGAACGCGCCGGTCTCTTTATTCCCGGATGGTGACAGCGGCAAAAACCATCCGAAGATGCGCTGCCCTAATTATGACATAAAAAATGCGCTTTCCAGCAGCAATTCCGGGAATTCGACAACTCGCGGCTGGATGACGGCTGTTCATTCTCGGCTCGGTGGGCTAAAATGTGGCTGGGGTGT
>CALAEB010000658.1 GCA_937890875.1 uncultured Anaerolineaceae bacterium
CCTGTACATGGAAACGGCGTGCAGGCCAACCCGCGAAAAATGAACGCCACCGATTGAAGCAAAAAGATCGCCGCCAGCAGTTTCAGCGACACATTGCGGAAAGAACCGATCACTTCTTCAAAATCGACAAACTGAAGCAGGATAACGATAAGTACCAGGCTGATCACAATACCCGGCAGGCTTTTTTTCAGCGCGCCGCCTTTGGGGCGATTATTCTGATTTTCCATACGGGTTTAATCTTCCTCTAATTGCAGCACGGCCAGGAAAGCTTCCTGCGGGATTTCAACATTTCCGACCATTTTCATGCGTTTTTTGCCGCGTTTCTGTTTCTCAAGCAGTTTCCGTTTCCGCGTGATGTCACCGCCGTAACACTTCGCCAACACATCCTTCCGCATCGCCTTGACATTTGCGCGGGATATCACCCGGCCGGAAGCACTCGCCTGGATCGCGACTTCGTACATCTGGCGCGGAATCAGCGCCTTCAATTTTGTAACCAGCAACTGCCCTTTATGATAGGCATCTTCTTTATGTACAATCGTCGCCAGCGCATCCACCGGTTCGCCGCCGACCAGCACCTCAACCTTGACCAGATTTCCCGGACGATATTCCAGCATCTGATAATCCATCGACGCATACCCTTTGGTCCTGGATTTCAGTTCGTCAAAGAAATTAACGATCAGTTCCGCCAACGGAATTTCGAAATTCAGCTGCACGCGATCCGGAGCAGGGTAATCCTGCTCAATAAATATGCCACGCCGTTTCCGCACCAGTTCCATGATCGTTCCGTAATACTCGGTCGGCGTAAAAATCTGCAGTTTCATCCAAGGTTCATAAATTTCGGAAATGGAGCCCTCTTCCGGCAGCTGAACCGGAGAATCAATCGTGATCTTCGTTCCGCTCGTCAACAGAACCTGGTACTCCACTGAGGGAGCCGTGACCACGATATCCAGATCGTATTCCCGCTCCAGCCGCTCCTGAATAATTTCCATATGGAACAGCCCCAAAAAACCGCAGCGGAATCCGAAATTCAGCGCCTGAGAAGTTTCCGGCTGATAATCCAACGAGGCATCGTTCAGCTGCAATTTTTCCAGCGCGGAACGCAAATCGTCGTAATCTTCTCCTTCCACCGGATAAATACCGGCGAAAACCATCGGTTTGGCCTTCTGATAACCCGGGAGCATCTCCGAAGCCGGGTTTTCAGCGCCGGTAATGGTGTCGCCGACCCGGCATTCCCGGACCGTTTTCAGCCCGGTGGCGATGTAACCGACTTCTCCCGCCGAGAGCATCTTCACCGGTTTCATTTCCGGCGAGAAAATGCCGATCTCGACCGGTTTCAGGTCCGTATTGGTCGCCATCAGGTGCAGCATTGTATTCTGCGTCAGCATACCGTCACGTACCCGGATATAGGCGATCACGCCTTTATAGGAATCATACAGCGAGTCAAAAATCAGCGCACGGGTTGGCAGACTGACATCGGCCGCCGGGGGAGGAACCAATTTGACGATCCTCTCCAGTACCGTTTCAATGTTCAGTCCTTCCTTGGCCGAAACGCGCGGAATTTCTTCCGCAGGAATACCCAGCAGGTTGGTCAGTTCCTTGGCAACTTCATCCGGGACGGCGGAAGGCAGATCGATCTTGTTAATGACCGGAATGATGACCAGATCAGACTCCAGCGCCAGATAGAGGTTCGCCAATGTCTGGGCCTCGATCCCCTGCGTCGCGTCAACCACCAGCAGCGCGCCTTCGCAGGCAGCCAGCGCCCGGCTGACTTCGTAATTAAAGTCCACGTGCCCGGGCGTGTCGATCAGGTTCAGCTCATAGGTCTCGCCATCCTGAGCGGTATAGCTCATACGGACGGCGGAAGCCTTGATGGTGACCCCTTTTTCGCGTTCGAGATCCATGCTGTCCAGGACCTGGCTGACCATCTGCCGGTCGGAAATCGTGCCGGTCACCTGGAGCAACCGGTCGGCCAGCGTCGATTTTCCATGATCCACGTGGGCAATAATACAGAAGTTTCGGATATTTTCTTTCATAATCGAAGAATAAGTATAACATTGATTCGATAATGCAAATTTCGGCACTGGTCAGCGATTCGAAATATGAGGATCCGTCTCAAACGAAAAAGGAAGAAATTTGTTATTTTGCCCTTTTTTAGCGAAATGAAGAACCCTATAAACACCAGATCAACATTTCTTGCGAAAGCAATAAACGATCTTTCACTGTCTCCGGTTGTTGCTTCTTACAACGCTTCCTGATTCAGAGCAGATCCTGTAAAAAATCCGTTGCCGCTTCATATTTTCGAATCCGTGCAAAATCTTTTTCCGTCGGATGTGGTAAAAGAAATCTCTGCAGTTCTTCTGACTTATTCTGCCCGAATAAGTAAAGATATCCCTATTTCAAATTGCCTGTCATAATTTAATAGATAGAAAGACCAAAACCGCCCTTGACTTTACCACAATAAAGCGATAATATATTAGCATAAAATAAACATGGAATTATAAAAGGAGTAACCTCATGAAAAAAACCTCAACCTTATCCATCGCGGTCCTGCTGATCGCCGTCTTTTTATTCAGTTTCAGTCTGGTCTCCGCTGACGGAGAAACCACATTGGTCGTCGGGTTCGACCAGGATTTCCCGCCGTACGGATATATCGGCGAAGACGGTGAATTCACCGGATATGACTTGGATCTGGCTGCCGCGGTAGCCGAAAAATTAGGCCTGGAAGTTGTCTACCAGCCGATCGCCTGGGACGCGAAAGACATGGAGCTGGATTCTGGCACCATCGACCTGATTTGGAACGGATTTACCATCAACGGTCGCGAAGATAAATATGAATGGACCGAAGCCTACAAGGACGCCGGGCAGATCATTCTGGTCAAATCCGATTCGGGAATTGAAACGTTCGCTGATCTGGCCGGAAAAGTCGTTGCCGTTCAAACCGACTCCGCCGCGCTCGAAGCACTCGAATCCGAGGATTTCGCCGAATTGACCGCCTCATTTGCCGACCTGCTGGTGGTTGAACAGTACAATGCGGCCTTCATGGACCTGGAAGCCGGCGCAGTTGATGCCATCGCGTTGGATATCGACGTTGCGAACTATCAGATCGAAGGGAAAGAAGACAGCTATAAAATCCTGGATGAATGGATTCAGGAAGAACAATACGGCGTGGGGTTCAAACTCGGGAACACGGAACTGCGTGACAAAGTCCAGGCCGCTTTGGAAGAAATTGTCGCGGACGGCACTTTCGCCGAGATTTCAGAGGAATGGTTCGGTTACGATTCCTGTGTCCTCAGTGTATGCCAATCTGCCGGCGAATAAACCGTCAAGCGCTCATCGAACTGTCATTAGAGAAAGCTATCGATCCGGTACGGATCGACAGCTTTCCGCCGTCAGGCCGGCAATTCAAATCGAAACAGGCGAAACCCGCTGAAATTTTGGATTGCCGCGCCGCGCCAAAAACTGCTGATACCGGAGGACTTTTTTCATGCGTTTTTCTGTCATGCTGAGCAAACTCGGCGAAGGAATGGTCACGTCCGTCCTGATCTTCACGCTGACGCTGCTGTTTTCGCTGCCGCTCGGATTAATCGTCGCGCTGGCCCGGATGTCAAAAAACGGATTGCTGCGCAGTTTCACCCGGATTTACATTTCCGTCATGCGCGGAACGCCGCTGATGCTTCAGCTTTTAGTGGTCTATTTCGGCCCCTATTACCTTCTCGGCATTCCGCTCAGTTCGGGATACCGGTTCTGGGCCGTGATCATCGCCTTTTCCGTCAACTATGCCGCCTATTTTGCCGAAATCTACCGCGGCGGGATCGAATCCATGCCGGCAGGGCAATATGAAGCCGCCAGAGTCCTGGGCTATTCGGAAACGCAGATCTTCCTGAAGATCATCCTGCCGCAGGTGATTAAGCGGATCATTCCTTCCATCACCAATGAAGTGATCACGCTGATCAAAGATACTTCATTGGCCTTTTCGATTGCGGTTACCGAGATGTTCACGGTTGCCAAAGCCATCGCCTCCTCGGAAAAAACGATGGTATCTTACGCCGCCGCCGGTGTCTTTTATTATGTGTTCAATTTCATCGTGGCTTTTGTGATGGAAACGATCGAAAAGAAACTGAATTATTACCGTTAAGGAGCCAAACCGATGGAAATTTTCAGCATTCGAAGCGCCAGAAAAACTTTTGACAACAGCCTGGATGTTCTGCAGGATATCTCCATTTCCATTTCCCGAGGCGAAGTGGTGGCCATCATCGGGCCCTCCGGATCCGGCAAATCCACTCTCCTGCGCTGCGCAACGCTTCTGGAAACGCTGGACAGCGGCGAGCTTTATTTCTCCGGCGAGCGGGCAGCCTGGAACAATGAAAACGGCGAAACCGTTTATGCCGGGGCACAAAAACTGCGGGAGATCAAAAGTAAATTCGGTCTTGTATTTCAAAATTTCAACTTGTTTCCGCATTATTCCGTCCTGAAAAACATCACCGACGCGCCGCTATCGGTGCAAAAACGGGAAAAAGATGAAGTGATGCGGACGGCACGCAGCCTGATGGATAAAATGGGGCTGACCGAAAAAGCGGACGCCTATCCATTCCAGCTCTCCGGTGGTCAGCAGCAACGCGTCTCCATCGCGCGGGCGCTGGCGATGAATCCGGACATTCTTTTCTTTGACGAGCCTACTTCCGCGCTGGATCCGGAACTGACCGGTGAAATCCTGCGGGTGATCCGCGCACTGGCGGCTGAACACATGACAATGGTCATCGTAACGCATGAGATTGAATTCGCCCGGAACGTCGCCGACCGGATCATCTTTATCGCAGACGGGGTCATCGTTGAGGAAGGACCGGCTGAGGCGCTGGTCAGCAATCCGCAGAATGAACGGACAAGAACTTTCCTGAATCATTTCCAGCGGTAACCGGCGTTCAGGCACCGCTCGGGCTGATGCAGCAATCAAAAACAGGAATTCGGGACTTGAAAAGGATACGCTATGGCCCCGGAAAATTCGGAACCAGAGAATTCGGAATATGAGAACCCTTTCCGAATAAGCGAAAGTCTGCAGTGTAGTTTTGTTTTACCCGGAGCGGCAAGACAAGGAAAACGCTGCAGAATACCTTTCTTATATTTCGAAAAGCTATTAAACCAGTCAGAATTCCGTTTTTTGAATAAAATGGTTAAAGTGTCAAAAGTCAAATTGTCGAAGCGGGAACTGTTGTTCTGTTTTTGTTGGGAAAAACCAGCAAAAACAGAACAACAAATAACTCCTTTTGGAAAATTTTACCCTTTTGACATCCGAATCATAAAATTAAGAGAGGCATGGATAATTTAAAAAAATCGGTCCGGCCGCATTTCAAATAAACTTCGGCTCCGGTCCATGTGGACGAGAAAGGGAAAAATCATGTACGAGAGTAAAAGTAAAAATCCGGAGACGGACCATTTGTTTGAAGCGATTCTCGAACTGCAATCCGTCGAAGAATGTTACCGTTTCTTTGATGATCTCTGCACCATCAGAGAAGTCGCGGCGATGGCTCAGCGCCTTGAAGTGGCAAAAATGCTGCGGCAGAAGGTCACCTTCAACGCCATTGCGGAAAAAACCGGCGCCTCCACAGCTACCATCGCCCGCGTTAATAAATGCCTTGTTTATGGCGCGGACGGCTATAAAACAATTTTGGAGCGTTTAGAGAACAAAGCGTAATCATTCAAAAAAAAGCAACCGCTTTTTCCGAAAATGGCAGCTTAAGCAACTCGAAAAGGTCCCTCGGGGTAAGCATTTCCTGCCGACTATTCGGGGAACAGCTAAAATAAGCTGCGGATTCGGGCCCGGAAATCAGTCTTTTCACCGGGGGTAACCAGCCAGGCCAGGAACTCGGTGTTTCCTTTCGGTCCAAGCAGCGGCGAGCGGACCAGCCCTTTGACCTCAAACCGCATGGTTTCAGCCGCTTCAAGAACTTCCTCCAGCACTTTTTGATGAACGGAAGCGTCTCGAATAACGCCGGCTCCTTTTGCGGCTTCCGCTTTTCCCGCTTCAAATTGGGGTTTGATCAGGCAAAGAAGCGTACCGGGCCCGCCGGAAAACCAGCCTTGAAAGACCGGCAGCAGCAGTTTCAGTGAAATGAACGACGCGTCCACAGTCACCAGATCAACCGGCTCCGGCAGTGCCTTAACCTCCCGCACATTCGTTTTTTCCATGGCGATCACACGCGGGTCATTGCGCAGTTTCCAATGCAGCAGCCCATATCCGACATCGATCGCGTATACTTTTTTTGCGCCATGTTGCAGCAGACAGTCCGTAAAACCGCCGGTCGATGCACCCGCATCGGCACAGACCACTCCGCTCAGGTCGGTCAGCCCAAAAGCGGTCAGCGCGCCCAGCAGTTTTTCACCGCCTCTGGAAACGAACCGGGGACCGTGATCCACCAGCACCGCATCCGTCTCATGCACCGGCGCAGACGGTTTGATCACCATCTCTCCATTCCCCCGCACTTGTCCCGCCATGATCAACTTTTGAGCCAGTGAGCGGCTTTCCGCCAATCCCTGCTCCTGCATAAGAAGGTCCAATCGCTTTTTGGTCATTTTTTTGTTCACTCCACAGTACACGCATCCGTAAGAAAGGCAATCCCGGGATTGCCCGCCCAGCAATTCGAAATTTGAAATTATCTCCGAATAAAAAGGAAAACTTGTTGATCTCCTGTGTTTTCGCTTCGTGAAAACACAGGAGATCAACAAAATATACTTTCATATTTGATCCGGATATCAAAAGGAATGAACATCTAAAAAAAACAGAACTGCCGTCTCCCCTTCGATAAATCCGACTTTTGACACTCGAACCAAAGTCCAAATCGCTGCGAAACAGATCCTTCCGGACAGCTAAGATTATAATATAGATCTATGAGAAAGCATCCTTATTTTCGCGTCCTACGGGTCCGGCAATGGGCTAAAAACGGTTTTATTCTGGCGCCGTTGATTTTCGATGGTCAGCTGTTCAACCTGCCTGCCGTGGCCAGAACCTTCGCCGGACTGGTTCTGTTCTGTCTGCTTTCCAGCGGAATCTATATTGTAAACGACATTATTGATGTCCAATCGGACCGTGAGCACCCGCGGAAGAGACATCGTCCGATCGCGTCCGGTGAGATTCCGGTCCGCAGCGCCTGGATTTACGCTGCGCTGCTGATTCTGGCAGCCTGGATCGGAGCCTTTCTGTTAGGACGCGACTTTTTCCTGATCACGCTGATAGTCGTTTTGATCAACATCGTCTACTCCCTGAAACTAAAACACAAGCCGATCATTGACGTGATGACAATCGGTCTTCTGTTTCTGCTGCGGGTGATGGCAGGCGTCTCGCTGGTCTCAGTAAAGGTCTTTTCTCCCTGGCTGTATATTGTCACGTTTATGCTGGCGCTCTACCTGGGGTTCGGGAAACGGCGGGCGGAACTGGCTATGCTGGCCAGCAAAGAAAATCTCAGCCGCCCGGTACTGGATGGGTATAGCCTCCCGCTGCTGGATCAACTGATTACGATTGTTTCCAGCGTGACCATTTTCAGCTACACACTATACACTTTCTCGGGCCCGACGCTGCCGGATAATCACGCCATGATGCTGACGATCCCGTTTGTGGTTTACGGAATTTTTCGTTACCATTATCTGATCCAAATCAAACATGCCGGCGGCGCGCCGGAGGAAGTCCTTTTTTCCGACCGTCCGCTGGAAATCACCATCCTTTTATACGCTGTAACCGTGGTGCTGGTCATGTATCTGTAACCACATCAGCAATTCAAAAAATAAATAAGCGAACATCAGACGTTCAATTTGATTCAAAATGGGCCGGCATATTCCGAGCTCCGGCAGGAGCGGAAATACGGCACGCAAATTCAGCCGAAGTCTGTTCTGATAGATTTTGGAAGCGTTTTTCATGTATAAACAGATTCGCATATGGCAACGAATACTCTGGAAAAAAAGGATACAGTTCACGCGGGAACCGCGCCGGCCAAAACGATTCTCTTCGGCGAACATGCGGTCGTCTATGGAGAGCCCGGTATCGCAATTCCGCTTTGGAACGTTCAGACCACCGCGACGCTGCACCCCTTCGCGGAGGATGCCGAAGATCAGGATTTCCGCGTTATCTCCGATTCAGTCAATCTGAATGAGAAATATTCGCGTCTGCCGGACGCAATGCCGCTGAAAAAGCTGATCCGGAACATCATGGAAGCATTCCATATAGCCCGCCCGCCGCGGCGGATCCTGCGGATCGAATCCACGATTCCGATTGCGTCAGGGCTGGGTTCGGGCGCCGCCTGCTCAGTGGCGATCATCCGGGCTTTCGCAGCGGCATATGGTTTTGAGGCGGAGGATTCAAAGATATCGGATATCGCCTTTGAAATTGAGAAATGTTATCATGGGGCGCCTTCCGGACTGGATAACACCACCATCAGCTTCGGCAAACCGGTTTTCTTCCGGAAAGGCAAAGGATTTGAAGTCATTCATGTGCCGGAGAAACTGCGCCTGATCGTCGCCGACACCGGGCTGAAAAGCATCACGTCTGAAGTGGTCACGGACATCCGGGAACGTTATCAGCAATTCGAACCGGTTATCCGAGAGATCGGGCGGCTCGTAGACCGGGCCCGGGTCACGCTGGAAAACGGGGACATTTTTGAAACCGGCGCACTGATGGACGAAAATCACCGCTTGCTGCAAAAGATGACCGTCTCCTGTGAAAAATTGGACGAACTGGTTCAAATCGCCCGCAGCAACGGGGCCGTCGGCGCGAAACTGACCGGCGCCGGGCGCGGGGGGAATTTTGTCGCGCTGGCAGACAACGCGCTGGATGCACAGCGGGTGAAAGCCGCGCTGGAAAAGTCAGGGGCAAAGATCGTTCGATGATCACATTTTTAAAGCTCGGCGGATCGCTGATCACCGATAAGAATAAAGCACATCACGCTCGGGAGGACGTTATCCGCCGGCTCGCGGCGGAAACGCTCAACGGGCTCCGGCACAATCCGCAGGAGCGTCTTATCCTGGGGCATGGTTCCGGCTCATTCGGCCACTTCCCGGCAAAAAAATTCGGTACCCGCGACGGGGTGCGAAGCAGAACCGAATGGGAAGGATTCGCGGAAGTACATTATGAGGCAAGTTCGCTGAACCAAATCGTAACCGATATATACAGGCGTCATGACTTGCCATGCCTGACTTTCACGCCGCTCAGCTCAGTTTGCGCCCGGGAGGGTAAAATTAAATCCTGGGAGATTTCCCCGATCAGGACCGCGCTGGAAAACGGGCTGATTCCGGTCGTTTACGGCGATACCGTTTTTGATACCGATCAAGGCGGAACGATCCTTTCGACCGAGGACCTTTTCGTGGCGCTCGCCGCGCAAATCGGAGAACCGTCCCGTCTGCTTTTGGCAGGGCTGGAGGAAGGAAT
>CALAEB010000659.1 GCA_937890875.1 uncultured Anaerolineaceae bacterium
CCTTATGCAATCCTGGAGCCCGTGCTCTGCGGCGGCGTGACAGTGAAACAGGCTACGCTGCATAATTTTGATTTTATCCGGGAACGGGATATCCGGATTGGCGACCGGGTGTTGATCAAACGGGCCGGAGATGTGATCCCGTATGTGATCGGTCCGGTGACCGAAAGCCGGACGGGCGCTGAAATTTCGTATGAAATTCCGCAGGAATGTCCGGTCTGCAAGCAGAAGACGGAACAAATCCCCGGTGAGGTGGCGGTTTATTGCGTGAATAGCGCGTGTCCGGCACAACTGATCCGGAATGTGGAGCATTATGCTTCGCGCGGAGCGATGGATATCGCCGGGTTAGGCATTAAAATCGTTGAATTAATCGTCCGGCAGGGCTTGATCCGGGATTACGCCGATATCTACCGGCTGGAGCGGGATCAGCTGCTGGAACTGGAAGGTTTTGCCGGGAAAAAAGCCGATAACCTGTTGGAGGCGATCGAGAATTCGAAACAGCAGCCGTTGGGGAGATTGATCAACGCGCTGGGAATCCGCGGCGTGGGCGAGGTGATGGCGGAAACACTGGCCGCGCATTATGGAACGCTGGACGCGCTGCAGGGTTGCGCTGCGGCTGATTTGGAAACGATTGAAGGCGTCGGGCCGAACATTGCCCAGGCGATTACCGATTGGTTCGCACAGCCTTCCAATCAGCATACGCTTGAGAAACTGAAAGCTGCCGGGGTTTGGCCGGAAGCGGAGCGGCTTGTTCGGGATGAGACGCCGGCGGATCTGCCCTTGTCCGGCCTGCGGATTGTCGTAACGGGCACATTGCAGGCTTTTACGCGGGACGAAGCCAAGGACTTTATCCAGCGAAACGGAGGAAAGGCGATCGACAGTGTCAGCAGCAAAACTTCGTTTGTTCTGGCGGGAGAAAATCCGGGCTCGAAACGGGAAAAAGCAGTTGCATTGGGGATCCCCGTGATGAGTGAAGCCGAATTTCTGGAAAAATACCGGCGTGAATAACCGGCAGCAATTTGTTTGGCTTACTCCGTTTCCGGATCTCCGGAAAACAGATAAATCAAACGAAATTCCGGCGTATTTCGAATCGCTGCTGAGACTGACGATCGGACTGAAAGATAACAAAAGATTCTCCGATACTGCGGAGAATCTTTTGTTATCTTTCAGCCGGTTTTGTTTAAAGCGCGTGCTTCCAGAGACCGTGTAAATTGCAGTATTCGTAAGCGGCGATCAGTTCATCGTCCGACAATTCGAAATTCGCTGTCGGCGCTTCAGCCGGATGCAGAGTTTTGATTTGCCCGCCTTTTTGGGTGTGCAGGTAGATCCACTGGATGTAATGTTCCGGGAGCATCGGATGCGCTACGCTGCCGACCGTTACTTCCACATTGTTTCCCACGACTTTGACGACCGGAACATGTTTTTCCGTCGCGCCGTCGGAGGTGTTCGCGACAAGCTCCTGCATTTCTTCCCCGCAGCAAATCGTCGGTGTGCCGGAATCGTTGATCAAAGCAATGATTTTCCCGCATTGATTACAATGAAAAAATTTCGGTACCATAATTCTTATCTCTCCTTTTTGAATTCTTGAATTGCTTCTCTGTATTAATGATTGTATCAGGAATTGGCTGATTAATTTAATATCTCGATCATATTTTCAAGGATTTTACGAACATGATATTTTCATGCCAGCTTTCCATCAAGAAAACCGGTTCATGCGATCAACGCAAACAATGCGGGATTCGCAGTGATTCGAAATGATTCCTCAAATTTCGAATGGCTGTGCATCGTACAACCGTTTGGATTTTTGGTTCAACGGGGGTTATGTATATTCAGGTGGTCTGGTTCTGCCGTTTTGAGGGCGCCATGCTTTTGGATATCCGGTCAATTCCGAATTGAAGGCTGTATGCCGGTGGCTTTTCGCTTCGATTATAATCACATGCATGGATCTGTTTGATTACGCAAGTGAAAAAGAATTTGAGCGCAAAATGCCGCTGGCAGCCCGCATGCGCCCGCGGACGCTGGATGAGTTTGTCGGGCAGGAACACATCATCGGTCCGGGCAGGCTGCTGCGCCGGGCGATCGAAACCGACCGTCTTTTTTCATCCATTTTGCTCTTTGGCCCTCCGGGCACGGGCAAGACGACGCTTGCCAGCCTGATCGCGTCCAAATCGCAGGCGCATTTTGAATCCATCTCGGCCGTCCTGGCCGGAGTTGCGGAGTTACGCAAGGTCATTCAGGATGCACAGGAGCGGAAGCGGCTTTACCGGAAACGGACGCTGCTGTTTGTGGATGAGGTTCATCGCTGGAATAAAGCGCAGCAAGACGCATTGCTCCCGCATGTGGAGACCGGGCTGATTACGCTGATCGGTGCGACCACCGAAAACCCTTATTTCGAGGTGATCCGGGCGTTGGTATCCCGATCCAGGATTTTTGAAATGCACGCGCTGGATGAGACAGCGCTGAATACGATTTTGGACCGGGCGCTGACGGATTCGGAGCGCGGTTACGGCGGAACTGGCGGTGGAAAGCACCGCTCCGGAAGCGGACGGATCGCTGCGGATAACGCTTGAAATCGCGGAGGATTCAATTCAAAAACGGGCACTCCAGTATGATAAGGGTGGGGACGCGCACTATGATACGATTTCAGCTTTCATCAAGTCGGTGCGCGGGAGCGATCCGGATGCGGCGTTGTATTGGGTATCAAAAATGCTGTTGGCCGGTGAAGATCCGCGGTTTATCCTGCGTCGGATGATTATCCTGGCCAGTGAAGATATCGGCTTGGCGGACCCGCGCGCGCTGCAGATTGCAACAGCAGCCGCAGCCGCATTTGACTATATTGGCATGCCGGAGGGATATTATCCGATCGCCGAGGCGGTGATTTATCTGGCGACCGCGCCGAAGTCCAATTCCGCAGGAGCGATTTTTAAAGCGATGGATCAGATCAAGGCGGAGGGCACCGGTGCGGTGCCCATCCATCTGATGGATTCCAGCCGGGACGCCAAGGGGCTCGGCCACGGCGCCGGATACAAATATCCGCATAGTTTTCCGGAACATTACGTGCCGCAGCAATATCTGCCGGATTCGGTTTCCGGCGGGTTTTACGAACCGACCGAGCAGGGATACGAAAAAGAAATCAAGGCCCGGATGGAGAACTTGCGGAGAATTATTTCAGAGCAGGATTCCGGGCAGCTCCGCGATGGAATCAAGGATGATCTTGGCTCCGAATAAACGCAGGATCCAATCGCCGTCAAGCCCGCTGCGGACCGCCACAAAAGACGCTCCGGCATGTTTAGCCGTCCCCAGATCAAAAATGGTATCCCCTACCATCAGGCACCGGTCTATCGGGACAGCCATCTGCTCCGCAACGTAACGCAGCGGCTGTCCGCTGGGTTTCGTGTAGCGGCAGGTTTGAGAGGTCACCACAATCTCAAACAGGCCGCTGACGTCGATCCGCTTTAAAAATGCCTGGGTGCTTGTTTCGCCGCCGGCGGTGACAATTGCCAGCCGGTATTTCTTTCTGAGTTCGAGCAAAGATGGGACGCAGTCTTCAATCAGCTGAAAACGATATTCGGAACTGCTCTGTGACATCCGATTATGCAGTTTGTTGAAAAGAAAATCAATCTGGATCTGGTCGGCCAGGAAGTAGAAAAAACTGGAAATCGTCTCCCCGATCATCACCAGTTTGCGGATGACTTTTTGCGCACTGGTTGGGGAAAGCCAGAAGAAACAGGGGCGCAAAATCCGAAACAATGAATCGATATAATATTCATCTGTTTCGGCAAGCGTCCCGTCGATATCAAACGCGATCACCAGGAACCGGTTTTTGAGGGAAGGATGTTTCATCTCCGGTTTTTCTGCTCCGTTCTTTGCTTACATCGCCTGTCCGGTCCGAATCAGATCCAGCAGTTCCGTTGTATTGAATGTATCCGGACTGATGACGAAATATACAATATCGTTTTGCTGAATTAAATTAATCCGCTCACCGTTGTCTCCGCTCCAGTCAGCGCCTGCATCCACAGTTCCCCAGCGCAGGTTGTTGTGCTCGGTCAGCGCTTCTGTAAATTCGCCGGCATCCTGCACTGAATCCCAGCTGGTTTTACTGAAAAAGAACGGCTTTCCATCACAACGGCTGAACTGGAAGTGTCCGCCACCCCAGCCTTCCGCGGCCGTTTGCGCTTTTTTATCCGGAATCCGCCAGGCCGCGTCATACGTGCTGTTCAGCAGCCACAGCAGATCAGCCTCATTCAGTGTGTTATCCAGCACAGGATCACAGGTTTCGGCGAGCAAATTCTGGAAAGGTTCGATCAGGATCTGGGCCGGCTGGTCATCCGGATAACGTTCCGGATGCATGATCTGTTCGGCGCTGACCGGCGGATTGTTATACAGTTCGTCAACTGCGTCAAAGCCGCCTTTCAGATAATGCGTATATACAAAATCGAACCCGTAAGTATATGGGAAGAGAATTGATTCCTGAAAATATTTCGGCGCAGCGTCAAAGCTGGCCTGGGTTTCTTTATCCACCGGCTCTTCCTGAAGGTTTTGCTCATCGGAAATCAACGCCTGCGCGAGCGTTGCGTCCCCTTCGATCACGGCCTGGAGCGCAATGCAATACTCATCGTTGTTTTCGCAGGCCGCATCCGAATATCCCAATTTCCCCTCAAAATCAAAATTGTCGAATTGCAGGAAATGAATGTATTCATGAGCCAGGGTTTGATTGTTCTGCGCTCCGGAATTTTCTTCGATCAGATACATTTCCCTGGTCTCGGTATCATAAAAGCCGGCGATTTGTTCGGAATAAAAGTCCAGGTAGAACTGTTCAAGATCAAAACCTTCCGGAATGAATCCCAAAATCGAAAGCAGATCGTGGTCATCAGCAAAATCCTGTGCTTCTATGTCTTCATAGAGCTCATCCGCCAGGTATTGCCGGAGTTCTTCCTGCTTTTTATAGACCGGTGAAACCGTGCTTTTCGCGCTCAGTCCGCGAATTTCCTGAGCGGAATTGACAATTTTTTCCTGTTTGGGCGTTAATAAACGGCCTTCTGTCAACTGGTCTTCTTCCTGTGTTGTGGGTTCTTCCGGCTCCGTGATTTCGGCCGTTTCTTCGATTGTTTCTTCGACTAAGGTATCCTCGCCGATGATCCCGATTGAATTCACGCTGGTATTCCTGGTGAGGACGAACAAACCGGCGGCAAAAGCAGATATCAGAAAACAGCCGATCAGCATGATCGCGGCAATGATAAGGATTATGATGGTGATTTTTTTATCTTTGGGGTCCATAGCGGGATTTCCTCTCAATAAACTGGTTGTGACTGCTCAATTTGAATTACTGTTGCGATTGCAAGAACCTGAGTGCGTAAACTGCGTCCTCGTAACCCGGACGGATGGATAATGCTTGCTGGAAAGATCTTTCGGCTGCCTCTGTCTCTTCCCGGAGCAGATGTCCCCAGCCTTTCCACAGATGGGATTCTTCGGAATGCGAATTCAAGCTGAGGGTGAAATCCGCAAAAGCAATCAACGCATCTGCGTTCCCGGTATAAAAAGCAGCTTCATAAAAGGCCGGATTATACAGCAAATAGCGCTGAGGCATGCCGAGATTCCGGGCGGATTGATACAAATTCCAGGCTTCCTCATATCGCCGCTTTTCCATAAGAACAGCGGCCGCGTTCAGCCCGGTGAGCACATTCCCCGGCGCCATCTCGGCGTCTTTCTGAAATTTGATCAGTGCGTTATTCAGATTGGAGGCTTCCTCCCTGTCTTCATTCAGGATTCTCAATACGTCGGATTCCTGTTCCGGGCTGAAAACAATCAGATATTCCCGTGAAAAAGCATACCATAGAGACATCAGTTCATCAAAAGGAATTGATTGCCGGTTCCCTTTTGCGGGGTCAATAAACTGGAAAGTTCTTTCGGCTGAATTGAACCCTGTCAGCAGCAAATATCTTCCGTCCCACAGGTCGTCGCCTTTCCAGGCCGGCAGATTTCGCTGGACCTCGATCCGGATAATGACCGGCAGTGATTCCTGAAGCAGGCTGACCAGCCGGGTTTCATCCCCGTTGATCCGGGTTATGCAGCTGAGGTCCGGATAGGTATTCCGGACATATTCAGCCAGCTGCTGAAAGGTTACATCGGGATCAAAATAATCCGGTTTGACTGCCGCCGAAATCAGGTATTGGCTTTCATTCTTGTTAAAGTGGCGCAAAAGCGCGCTTAAAGCAGCCGGGCCGTCATTCTGATAATCCTGCTGTTCAAAGACCGGCGCTGGAATGGTGACAGCCTGTCCGGCAATATCCTGGACCGGAAGTCCGGCCTCAAAAGTGGGCTGCGATTCTTCGATGATCCAAGCTACGCCCGGTGTGGCTGTGAAAAGTGTTTCCGGTTCCGCGAGGATGTTACTGCCGGCGATTTCTTCCAGATTTTCCGCAAAAACGACCTCCTCTGAGGGAAGTTCTATTGTCGGATAAACGGCCGGGATCCGGAATTGCTGCGGATCCGGCGTGCTGACCGGTATTACAAGGCTCTTCCCATAGGTGCCTGTGTCCACCGCAAATCTCCCGAGCGTCTGGCGAAGCCTCGGAACTCTGATCCCCCAAAAAACAAATATTGCTGCGGCAATTAAAAATATGCAAACCTTCGGCCAATTTCTTTTTTTTTCTTCATAAAAGAAAGGCCGTCTTTTATCTCTCATTTTTCTTTCGTTCATTCCGCAGGGAGACCAGCGTTCCGATAATGATGATCAGAATCAGAATTGTGCCGCCCAGAATCACACCGATTGTCTCATCCTCATTTTCAAAAAATTCACGGGGCAGGTCCGGATAATTTTCAGGCAGCGGTGTCAAAGTCGGTAGCGGAAGCGGCGTGCCCCCGTTCCCCTGGATTTCGCGCGGACGGTTCGCACCGCCGAACAATGAAAATTGAATCGGGTCCCAGAGGATCAGCGTAAATAATCCGATTGTGATCAAACAGAAGATCGGGATCCAGTTGATCCTGACTTTGAATTGTTTTTTGTTTTTGTTCTCACCCATGCGTTTATTCCAGTTCTGCAATTGCTTCCTGCGCGGCTTGTTCAGGCGTGGCGACCGTGTTGATCACTTTTGAAACAGCCGCGTTCAGAATCGGTGTGATCTTGTTCAGGATCTGCGCGTTCGGAATCAAGGTGGCGTTGGGATTGATGGCGAGGATGGTTTGATATTGCTCATCCGTCTGCCATGCGGCATGATCCGACTGACGCACCGGGAAATATCCGGCTGCGGAGGTCCAGCGGTCGTTGAAAATGGGATCGGCCAGCTTTTCGGCAAATTTTATCGCGTATTCCTGGGTTGCCGGATCATTGGTGGTCAGGGCGACATTCCAGGTGGTCATCAAGGGATAACTGTTATTCTCCGGGAAGCGCGGGAGCGCGATGGCATCGATATCTGTGCCCTGATTGTGCCGGTATGTCGAGAATTTCGAGACAATGATGCTGACGGTGCCTTCCAGGAACATCTGCCAGTTTTGACTGTTATCAATCACCTGGGACAACGACGGTGGAAAGGCTCCGTTTTGCCCGCCGGACAGGAAGAAATGAAGCGTCTGGGTCAATATGGATTGATCCAGCCAGGCCTGCCCCTGGTCATTGACGAGTTTTCCGCCCATTGCCGCGTATATAAAAGTCGGAAACAACGCATCGGAGCTGGACGGAGAAAAGGCAATCGGCAGCCCGCGGGAAAGGATTTCATCCCAGGTTGTCATTTCTGCGCCGGTTTTGCTGGGGCGGAAAACCATAACCAGAGCGTCCCCCGCGATGGGGATGCCGTATACCAGGCTGTCAATCGCGGATGCCTGTTTCGAGTAGCCGTACCAGGAATTGGCGTCCGCGAAAATATTGGTCCGGATCGGGTACAGCAGACCCTTTTGGAACGCGGATAAGAGATCATTCCGGTCCAGAATAACAAGCGAAGGGATCACATCCGGCGCCGCATTTTTTGCCGTGGAAAGGGTGTTCAATGCGCTGCTGTCTCCGCTGGTGGATTTAACCCGCATGGAAAGGCGCACATCCGGATTTTCGGTCAGAAATTCTTCGATCATCTCGGAAAAAATCTTGGCCTCGTCCGTTCCCTGCGCAGGGTCAAACTGCGGCGGAATCCAGATCGAGAGGTTGATCGTCGCCGATTCCGTTGATGCTGTCGGTTCCGTGTCGTCCTCATCCTCGTCCTCGTCAGCCGAATTATTTTGTGTAACTCTCAGTGTGGGGCCGGTTGTGGGCGTGGGTTTTTCCTCTTCGCTATCCGCATCTGCCGATAGTGTGGCGGTTGCGGACATGTCTTCGATTTTTTCGTTCAGTTGGTCCAGTTTTTCGTTAATCAATGTACAACCAGAAAACAGGCAGGCAGCCAACAGGATGCTCAACAAAAAACTTGCCCGGTGTTTTATTCTTATTGTACGCATATTGTTCCCTCAATTCCTGTTATCGATCTTGAATCAATCATTCCTGATCTGAATATACAGCAAATTAAACAAATCTGCTATTCTATAATTTTACTGCAAGGAAGAAAATTCAATGACATTGCCCGTCTGCAACTCGAAATTTGAAAAAAAAGGTTCCCTGTGTTTGCCCTACT
>CALAEB010000660.1 GCA_937890875.1 uncultured Anaerolineaceae bacterium
CGTATGAGGACGGTTCGGAACAGATCGCACTGAAACGAATGCTTCCGGCTTCCGGCAACCTGATGCTGGAAATCGGCGCGGGCGCGGGACGCAATACGCTGCGGTACACCGGTTACAAAAAAATTATCCTGGTGGATTATGCGTTGACGCAGATACAGCAGGCGCAGCAGCGGCTGGGAAAATCCGAACGTTTTGTTTATGTCGCGGCCGATGTTTATCATCTTCCCTTTGCGGACAACTTGTTTGACGGGGCGACTATGATCCGGGTTTTGCATCATCTCAGTGAAATTAATCCGGCGATTGCTGAAATTAAACGAGTCATGCAAAAGAATTCGGTTTTTATTCTCGAGTTTGCCAATAAACGAAACCTGAAGGCGATTTTGCGTTTCATCTCAGGCAAGCAGGAGTGGAACCCGTTCACAGAAGAACAAGTCGAATTCGCTGAGCTCAATTTTGATAATCATCCGGCGGCTGTCCGGAAATGTCTTTCCACCCATGGATTTAATATTCAGCAGACGCTGGCGGTGTCCAATCTGAGGATTGGGTCCCTGAAGAAAAAAGAGAATTTGAACTGGATGCTGAAGATGGAATCTGTTCTTCAAGTGTTCAACAGCGGGCTGCTGTTGAGCCCGAGCGTTTTTCTGAAATCCGTTTTGATGGAAGATGAAGGACGGGCTCGAATGGACGAATTTTTCCGCTGCCCGAATTGCGGCAGCAGTGAACTGAAAGAGACAACCAAAGATGTGGAGTGTATTTCCTGCGGAAAAACTTACCCGTTCCTTGACGGGATCTATGATTTCCGTTTATGAGGTCTGTGAAATTATAAGCCAACCTTTATCGTCATGAAAAAGCCGCATCCAACGCAGAGCCTGTCGAAAAATCCGCTGATACACAATATTATCCGGTAAACCCAATAAAAAAAATCCCACTGATCTAATCCTGATACGAATTCAATTTGCTTAAAATATCTCAGAGCATCAATGCGTTGTGATTTACTCTTTCCCCGCGCAAACTGTTTTTCATTTCCGAGAAGCGGATTCCCTTGCATGCTTCCTTTTTTGACAGTGGATCCTCCGGTCAGGATTTCGTCGCCGTATATATCTTGTAATATTATAAAATTGAAATCAATAAATTTATTATATTATTGTATAATACATAGTATAATGGAGTCCGGAGGTGGGAATGCCTGAGATGGATGAACTGTTCTCAATCTTTGATACGGAACTTAAGCGCGGAACGCTGACGCTGATTGTCCTGAGTCAGTTACAGCAACCGCAGTATGGATATTCTCTTATTCAAAATATTGCGGAGAAAAAAGTTGAGATTGAAGCCGGTACGTTGTATCCCATGTTGCGGCGTCTGGAAAAACAGGGCGTATTAGTCAGCGATTGGGATACCACGGAAAGCCGTCCCCGAAAATATTATCAGCTAAGCCCGGACGGGCAAGAGCTCTTCCGCCGGCTGAAAGAAAACTGGGCGCGGCTATCCCGGAATATGAAAGAGATCCTTGGAGAATAAACGATGAAAATTATTGATCGCTATGTCTATACCGTGACGAAAAGGCTGCTCGAAAAGGACCGGCGGGAAGTTGAAGAAAATCTGCGGGAAAGTATTGATGATATGCTTCCTGATAATTATACGGAGGCGGATGTTGAAGAAACGCTTGTCACATTGGGAAATCCGGCGTTGCTCGCGGAAAAATACCGGGACACTCCCCACAGCCTGATCGGCCCGGCGCTCTACAACAATTATCTTTCGGTATTAAAAATCGTGCTGATTGTTGTGGTTTGTTCGGCGCCGTTGATGACCTTCCTTTCATTGCTGACGGCAGAACCTGTGGAAAATGGACTGAATTTGGTCGTGACATTTTTTGTGCAGATATTGGCATTCATTTTCGAGGCTGCATTTCAGGCGTTTGCCTGGGTCACTGTCCTGTTTGCGGTGATGGACCGGGTGAACAGTCCTTATTTCAGATGGCCGTATACCGGAAAAGAATGGACATTGTCGGATCTGGATGATACGGTTCCATCAAAAAAGAATGAGATTGGGAAAAGCGACCCGATTGTTTCGATCATTTTTACGCTGTTGTTTATAACCGTTTTCGGTTTTTTCCCTCAATTGATCGGGGGATATATGAAATTAGAAAACGGATGGAATATCATACCGCTATTTAATCTGGATGCGCTGCGACAATATCTTCCCTTATTGTTAGTGAGCGCCGGTTTGAGCCTTATGGTCGATATTTTGAAGTTAATCTATCAAAAATGGAACCGGACGCTGGCGATCATAAATGCCGCGGTAAATGTTTTTTCAATTGGAGTTCTGATCGCTTTTCTGCTGAACCGGTCAATTTTTAACGATCAGTTTCATATCCGCATTGCTCAGCTCCTGGAGACCGATCCGGCGGTTATCGTGAAAACCTGGCAATGGGGTGTCTGGGGAATTGTTGCCGTAGCAATTCTTTTCGGCATGATTGTGGATTCCATCAGCGGGTTCCGGAAAGCGGCAAGGTAAGACCAACGCTTAATGGATGGGAAAAAGAGCGGATTGTCTGGAGTTATCCTGGAAATCCGCTCTTTTCATCAACTGTTCAGATGCGCATGTGCGATTTATTTTGCTAAATAGCTGAAGGAACCGCTTCCTCCGGCGATTAAACTGCCGGATACTGCGTCATATAACTGAAAATAAAAGGTGTGATATCCGAGGTCCTCACTGCCGTGTGCGGCAATGGTAAAGGCGCGTTTGCCGCCCGGCACGACCGGCGCATATGTGGTATCCACGATAACGTTCGGCGAGTGTCCGGTATACGTTCCGGATGTGCTGACGTTCCGCATTTCAATTAAGGCCGGCCACACGGTGTCGCCGTCATTTTCAAAGACCACATCGATGTTAAACAAAACGTTGGGTGTGTACTCGGATTGAACCGTAACCTGATCGCCTTCGTCGCCGCCAACTGTATAAGCATAGGAATTGACGAATTTCGCGTGGATCCCACTGTATGTGCTTTCCACGGCGGGTGTCGGTGTTGGCACGAGAGCGCTTTCCGTCTCGCTTATGGCTGTCTCTTCTGTGTTTTCGGCAGTTTCGTCAGCGAGTCCTCCGATTTGTTTCAATACATTGGCTTCAACGGTTGCGGCAATGGATTCCGCCAGTCCTTCCGGATTGATCGTCTGAATGACGGAGTCCACAATCAGGTTTTGTTCGTCCATGGATAATTGCGGACGTACGGTCGCTCCGATGCTGATCACCAAGGCAACGGATAAAACCGCGATGGCAATAATCAATATACTTTTTTTCATAGATCTCCCGTAAGCGCAGCGATCCGAAATTGAGTCGGCTCTCGCTGGAATTAACGCTTGGCTGATAACTTTCGCGGCGTCGCCGCGAAAGTTATCAGCCAAGAAACATTTTTTCTGCTCATATTTCGAACTGCAGGCAGCTATTACTCAACGGTCCAATAACAGCTCTGATAACCGTTGGTCAGAATATTCCCGCTGGAATCTGTCAAAGCGAAAGTGGAATAATGGCTCCCTAATTCATGCCCTGCCATGTTCTGATTAAAACTGAAACAGGCTTTTTGTCCATTGGTCACCGTCTTATTCAGCAAAACTCTTTCCGGTGAAGTTGAACCGCCGTCATTCTTGGTTACCTGACAGGCGAAGTTTGCGTCCCACGTGCCGGAACCCTGATTTTCATAGCAGACTTCGATATACAATTTGTCAAATGGAACATAAGCGGCCTGTGATCCGCCCCCGACTTGTTTCACCAGGCAGCTTTTATTCCCCACCGAATAGTAGGGGAGGGTTTCTTGGGTCGCGGTCGGCGGAATTGCCGGCAGCGCGCTGGTGGCCGTAGCCGGCGGTTCCGGTGTGGCGGTCGGCTCGGGTGTGGGGGATGGATTCAGGATTGCGTCCTGGGTTTGGGTCAGGGAAAGGATTGCCGCTGCTGTCTCCTGGGCCGCCTGCATCATCTCTTCTTCACTCATGGTTGGCGTATTGGTCGGATCCTGTGGAATATTTTTGCAGCCAGCCGCGAACAATGCAACAAAGACCAGGATTAAAAGGTTGTTGATTGATCTTCTATAGTTTTTCATAAAAATCCCTTTCCAACCCTTCGGTTGACAAATACGATATAACAATGATTATTTTATCACAGTCATTTTCCCGGTTTTTGAGCGGTGATCAACGGTAAGAGTTTCAAATTCATATATACAAGGGTTCAATGAAAAATAGCTGTTGGAATAAAAATCCTGCTACAGATCATCAGGCCAAATGCAGTCAAAAGTTGAAAAGAAGGAGGAAAAGAGGAAGTTCCAGTACAATCGTTTTACCACAAGAAGAAAGCAAGGAACTTCCCTGACAAAAAGAGTCAAAGTGAGTATAACGATAAAAGTGGAAAATAACCAGCCAACGGAGATAGAAAAAGAAATCCAATCAGGTCGAATGGAAACCGAAATCAGGGATATAGTGTAGGAAAGCTGTGAGGCAATGGCCGGAGAAGTGGTAAAGAGGTACGACGATCAGTTACGGGACCAGGAGGCGAAGGGATATCGGAACCTTGGGCGTGAGTAGCGAAGCATGACGTTTGCGTGGGAAAGGTCGTGTACCGGAGGCGGATTTATGAAGGACAGATGGGTGGTGTTGGACACCGCTGGATGAACTGTTGTGGGTAGAGAAATATGAACGACGGAGCCGAAGACACAGGAGAAAGTATATGTGCTGGCAGCGGAAATGAATTACCGTCAAGCGGCAAGGATATCCATTACGAAGGATCGCGTTGATCAAAATCGTCTCAGTACGGTTGAGGTAGCTCTCTACGGACAAACGCTTGCAGCCGCTGCTAGATGAAATTAACTGTGTGTCGCTAAAAGTGTCGCGTATTCAATCGCCCGAATCAAGCTCGACTCATTCGCAATCCCTTTGCCGGCGATTTCAAAAGCGGTTCCATGATCCACCGAAGTGCGAATAATTGGCAGCCCCAAAGTAATATTCACGCCCCCGAAGAAATCGACCATTTTGGCAGCTATGTGTCCCATATCGTGATATTGCGCAATCACTGCATCAAACTCCTTTTTATGAGCCATTCGGAAAAAGACCGTATCCGGGGGGACAGGGTCTGGATAGACGTTTATCCCATCGTTGATAGCTAAATCAATGGCAGGTTTAATCTCTTCGATATCTTCCATACCGAATAAACCGCCTTCGCCGCAATGAGGGTTTAATCCCGTCACAGCGATTCTGGGCTTGGAAAATCCCATCCGAAGCAAAGCGTCATTGGTAATTTTAATGACCTCGAAAATACGTGGTGTTTTACAGCGCTCAATTGCTTCCCGCAGCGAACAGTGGGTGGAAACATGCGTTACGCGGAAATCTTTGGAAGCCAACATCATCGTGACTTTGGACACATTCGTTTGATCAGCGAATATTTCTGTGTGTCCGCTATAGTGGTATCCTGCTAAATTGATCGCTTCCTTACTGATGGGTGCTGTGACAACGCCTTTGAAATCGCCGTCGAGAGAATACTGGATCGCGGTTGTAATATATTCGTATGCGGCTTTTCCGGCGGCTGCAGAGATTTTTCCCGCTTCAATATGACTTAAGTCCGGATCACCAACTTCAATCAGGTTAACCACCCCGTCTTCAAAAATTGCCTCTTTGACCGAGGTGATTTTTTTAATTTGACAGGATGAATGAAGGGTTTTCGCTGCCCATTGAATTTTTCCAAGGTTCCCGATGACCACCAGGTTCTGTTTTTCATAGACGCCAGGCTGTGCCAACGCTTTAACAACGATCTCTGGACCAATCCCTGCCGGATCGCCCATTGTGACAGCAAAAGTTGTTTT
>CALAEB010000661.1 GCA_937890875.1 uncultured Anaerolineaceae bacterium
GGCGTACTTGTCGCCTTCTGCAGCACTGATCCATTCGGTGCGGAAGCGCTTGTGTTCAGAATAAAAAAAAGCCTGTCCAAATAAAAGGACAGGCTGTATAAGCCGCGGTGCCACCTTTTTAGATCTATATACATAAAGATCCACTCAGAGGAATGCCAACACATTCCCGGCCCTGTAACGTGGGCTGACGTCTTGGCTACTCGGAAATATCTCTTTTCACCTTGCCCTTAGCGGCCCATTTGCCGTACTGCTTTCTGCCGGGCTCTCAGCTATGCCGACTCTCTGTCAAGTGCCTGTACGGTTTGATCTCCGCTTCAACGGTTTTTTTATCAATTAGTAGCAGTCTATCAGATTCTTCTGAGGCTGTCAAGCGGTTTTGGAAAAATTCATGTCATTTAAATGCAGCAATTCGAAATACATGGATTCCTTTTTGTATTTTCTTTTTGGCGGCCTGATTATATTTAAATTGGATGTTAATAGCTGAAGAAGGGAAGGAAATCTGTGGTTCTGTTATTTTCGGTGACAGATTACTTTTGACATCGATACGGTATTTTGAATTGCTGGAGGGTGGGGCAATACGCGAAAATAGCTTCCGGATGCGCCGGACGAATTATTGCCGCTAATTATTCTCGTTGCAGCGCGGCGGCACGGCGGGCGGTTGCAGTCACCTCCCGGATAAAATCGGTTTTAGCATTCGTGTATCCGTCACGATCAAATTCGAATTGGTCTTTCAACCGGTATTTCAGCGCGGCATATGCCGTGGCAGTCTGCGGATGCGAACGCAGATAGTCCCGGAAATAAAGTTCGTCCCAATCGTCCGGATAGCGGATATGGAGATGAAACGCCTGACTGGAAAAGCCGGCTAGGGTGTATCCTTTCATGCACATCAGGTGCGGAGGCGGGTTCTCGGGTTGAGCCGATATCAGATATCCCGCTGTCCGGACGGATTGGGTCAGCTTTTCAAGATCGGTCTCCTGTTTAATTTCCAGCAGGATGTCCACGGTCGGTTTTGCGTCCAGCCCGGGAACGGAGGTGCTGCCGATATGGCTTAGACGGACAATTGAATCTGTGCCGACCGCTGCTTCGAGAACAATTTTTTCCTGCCTGAACGCTTCCGGCCATTGCGGATTGTACGGATGGATGATTATTGGAAAAAGCCGGCCCAGTTCCTGCCGGCTCATATTTTCAAGCGCATTATTCATTTCTTCCCCATTTGCGGGATTTGCGTTCATGAATCCTCGTTCAGAATCGGCTGTCCGAGTCCGGCAGAATCGAACTATGAATCCGGCTCAAACCGGATTAGAAAAAAGATTTTTATGGTTGTGCTGTCCGGCTTTTGACACCCGAATTAAATTTCGAATTGCTGTACCGGATCAGTTTTTAAACAGATGTTCATAGGATTGCGGCGCGTATTTTGCCACATCTTCGGAATCGATATAATTCTTCTTGCAGATCTGTTCATAGAAATCGGCAGAGGGTCGGCGGATCCGCTTCTGGGTTTCGTTCTCAAGCCCCCAAAGGCCGAAACGCTGCGCCCAGCCGCGTTCCCATTCAAAATTATCCACCAGGGACCAATGATAATAGCCGATTACAGGCAGATTCGCGTTCCAGGCCCGCCACAGTTGATACAGATGGTCGGCGAGGTACGCCGGACGCACATTGTCGTCCGCGTTTTCGATTCCGTTTTCTGTCACGATAACCGGCTTTCCATAAGATGCCGCCCATTCGATTCCTTTGTAAAAATATTCCGGTTCATTGGCATATGGGCCGAGATGCACCCGGCTCGCGGTGTAATAATTAAGCCCGACAAAATCCTGTGTTCCTTTGGCCTTCGGCAACGATTTGGAACGCATCGCGAAATTCAGTTTTCCTTTGGCGATTGCGTTAATAAACGAACTATTAAAATTAGCGTCGAAAATTTTTGTCAGGATCCGGTCGCCAAAACCATCCGTTTTCGGGGTAAACCCGTGATAATTGGTCGCTATGCCCACACGGGACTCCGGCACACGGCGGTGGATAAATTCATAAGCCAGCGTATGTGCCTGAACCATGTGGACCAATGCTTTGAAAGCAGAAGGAACATCCAGTTTCTTTCCCGGTGGAAAAACGCCGGCAAGATAACCGTTCAGCACATAAACGTTGGGTTCGTTGATGGTGACCCAGTCTTTAACCAGCGGTTTCAGCGCCGGAACAACTTTTTCGACGTATTTCTGAAAAATCTCCGGCGCTTCGTCATTTTCCCAACCGCCGACTTCGGTGAACCACAGCGGATCGGTAAAATGATGAAGCGTAACCATCGGGCGGATTCCGCTGGCGATCATCCCGCGCAGCATCTCCCGGTAATGGTCGAGCGCGCTTTCATCCCAGCGATCATATTCCGGCTGTATTCTGGACCATTCGATCGACATGCGGTGGGTGTTCTGTCCGGTCTCGGCTGCCCGATCCATATCCTCCCGCCAGCGGCCGCCCCACCAGTCGCAGGCCAGTCCGCTGAC
>CALAEB010000662.1 GCA_937890875.1 uncultured Anaerolineaceae bacterium
GGATCATACGCTTCATATGCTTTTGCGCAGCACCGGCAAGAATTTTTCCGGAAAACTTTGGCTTACTGAGAGTGCGGATGATGGGACGACCTGGTCTTCCCCGTCTGAGTTGAATTTCTCTGATAATGGCTCGAAATTTCATTTCGGGCATTTGCCGGATGGAAGGGTCTATTATGTAGGGACGCCCGATGTAAATCCGCCTAAAGTACGCCGTCCGCTTGTGCTTTCCGTTTCGGACGATTCTTATTCGTTTACGAAGCACTATGTGGTTGCGGATGATGACTATATCCAGAGCAGAGGGGGCTGGTTCAAATATGCCTTATTCGGTTATCCGCATACTTTAATTGTGGATGGGTATCTGTATATCATTATTTCGCTTCGGACTGAGGCGATTGCTGTTTATCGGATTCAAATTGCCGATCTTTAAGATGCGGTTCAAGCATAGTCAGGTGGAATATGAAAAGTAATTTTTTTGAGCTGAATTATTTGTGGAATGATCCCGGTGATACGGGTTTATATCGGTTCGGACATCGCGGCTTTCTTGAAATGGATGCCTCCAATGGCCCGATTCATTGTTCCCGGATTTTTAATCCGATGGTTCAAGCATTCAGAGACCGGATTCAGTTGAATTTCCGCGTTGTTATCGGGAGGGACTACACCATCCGTTTCTCCGATTCGTCCGGAAAGATTGTGATCGAATGCAAAATTGACGCTGCCGGCTGGGTATGGATCAATGGCCGGAAAACTGAGATTTATATGACTTATGCATATGGGACGCCTTCCGTTGATAAAACATTTGGCGCTGTCGATTGCACGCGGGAATCGGACGAAACGGAATTCGTGTTTACGAATTTTGATTTTGAGCGGTGTTCCTGGAATTTCTCATCCTCCAAATTTACGGAAAGCGTACAGGCTGATTTTCAAACCGCGGCGAAGGATATCCAAAAGATCGAGATCGTGATCGATCCTTTTGATTTGGGTTCCCAATTTTCGCTGAAATCCTTTGAGCATATTTTGGGGAATGAAACGGTTGAGAAAGATACTTTCGAATATGAATGGATTCCGGTAGTGCCTCCGGCGGATGGTTTTCCATATGACCATATCTCGGAAACGTTTCTCAGACCTTCCGGTTATGAATGGTTAAAAGTCATTACCTATTATGGCTGGGTCAAACTTCATTTCCCCCGATTAGAAAAAGGCGGTTTGGAATTTGTGGTGAAGACGCCGGATATTGCGCGTGAAGCGGTTTTATTGCTGGAAGAATTTGACGGGACGATCGAACAGGGGTCCCGGGCACATATTGGGATTCTGCGCAGTAAATACTGTTATTGCGTTTCTGAGACGAAATACAGCGAGTTGCTGGGTAACACCTTTGCTAATGACCGGAATCATTATCTGGAGGAACCGCTTCCGGAGGCTGACAAACCGGTTCATTTTCGGACAGAATGGGATGCATCCGGATATCGGTTGTGGATCGATTATGAACCGATTCAAGTCAACAACAGTTTTGTCATTCCATTTGAAATGAGGAATAAGCCATACCTTGGAATTGACACCATCACAATTCATCCCGGAATGCACGGAACAAGACTGACGCTGGATGAGAAGCGAAAGGGTGTGGTTCTCGAACCGAACTGTTTAGATCCTCATGTTTCCTATTGGAAAGATTTTAGAATATATCGCAGCGTATAGTGACCTGCTATGGTAAAAATCTATGAATAGAAAAATTTTATCTGGTTTTTTTTCAAATTTTACCGGTATAGCGGGCATCCTTTTATTGTCGGCTATCTTGCTGTTGGCTGTCTTTGCGCCGGTGGTCACGCAGCATGATCCGGTCGAATCCAACTTAAAGGTGAAGTTGCAGCCTCCGCTTGCGGATCCGAGTTATGTTTTTGGTACGGACCAGCTTGGACGGGATATTTTTTCACGGCTTGTTTTCGGCGCCCGTGTCTCGATGTTTGTCGGAATTGCATCCACGTTAATGTCCTGTGTCTTGGGGGTCGCACTGGGCCTTATGGGCGGTTTTTTCGGCGGTTGGTTTGACAATATCGTAACTTATCTATGCGATGTGATGCTTTCTATCCCGTTTATCGTCCTCGTCATT
>CALAEB010000663.1 GCA_937890875.1 uncultured Anaerolineaceae bacterium
TTTCACCCAATTTGGTCACCCATGCCCGAAAGCCGCTCCCGCGTTCTGAAAAAAAGAACAAAAACAACAGGCAGAGCAGGATCAAAGCCACCAAAACGATAAAAACGATCCCGATCAGCGGAATTCCTCCGCCGCCCGCATCCGCTGCGATATCACCCGGCGTCGAAACAGCCCCCGCCGGTTCCAGCGGCTGTGTTTCCACGTCCGGGAAACCGGTTTCGGATACGGCAGCGACAAAACGGAGCAGTGCGAGCGGGTCGGTCAATTCGTCTTTTTTCAGCAATTCGAGCAGACGCGGGCCGTCTTCTCCGAGTTGGGAGAACCGCCATTCAGCCCGATCCGCGTTCGCATCCACGGCATAATCCCGGACCGCGAGCCGCAGATAGTCCTCCCGCAGGATCGGCTCGGCATTTCTGAACGCGCCGTCCGGTACGCCGTCCGGCAGCATCCGGACCAGACCGGCAAGCAGCAGATACAGAAGAAAACCGCCGATCAAACCGGTTAACAGCGGTTTTTTATGTACAAAACTGAAAATTTTCTCTTTCATCCGGCCCTCCTGTATGAACTGGTTAATTCTGCGCATATTAATTACTGAAACGGAATCGCTCGAATAAAGCGGAAAACCTATGATTCTTCTGATATTACACTTTGTGTAAAATCAGAAGAATCATAAAAAACCTTTTCAAAAATTCGAATTATGGTTAATTCTACCTTATTCCTCAGTATTCTCCACTTCTGTCTGGCAGCGGATACACTGGACCTTTGATTTACTGATCCGGACCATCAAGCCGCCGCAATTGGGACAGGGTGTTTTGACCGGTTTTTTCCAGGAGGTAAACTGGCATTCCGGATACGCCGAACATCCGTAAAAAGTGCGTCCGGTTTTTGAACGCCGGACAACCAGATCCTTGCCGCATTCCGGGCAGGGAATCCCCAGGCTCTGCAGGATGGGTTCGGTATACTTGCATCCCGGGAAACCGCTGCATGAAACGAACTTTCCAAAACGTCCCTGCCGGATCACCAGGTCTTTTCCGCACAGCGGACAGGCACGGCCGGTCTTCTGCGGCTCCGGTTTGGTTTTCGGCAAATCCTTCTGCGCAATTTCAAGCGCAGGTTCAAACGTATCATAAAATTCGCGTACGACCGGCCGCCAATCCTTATCGCCTTCCGCGACTTTATCCAGGTCGTCCTCCAGAAAAGAGGTGAAACCGACATCCACTACGGACGGAAAACTTTTGACCAGCAGGTCGTTCACGATCATACCGATTTCAGTAGGATAGAGCCGCTTCGCCTCACGCACGACATAACCGCGGGTCTGGATCGTCGACAGAATGGAAGCATAAGTGGAAGGTCTTCCGATCCCGTTCTCTTCCAGCGTCTTCACCAGAGTCGCTTCCGTATAGCGGGCCGGCGGCTGGGTGAAATGCTGTTCCGGC
>CALAEB010000664.1 GCA_937890875.1 uncultured Anaerolineaceae bacterium
CTGTCCGGGATGGATTGGATGACAATCTGAATTTGCGGAAAATAGCCGCGCTGCAGTCTGAGAAGAACCTGATCGGGGAGAAAAAACCGGCCCGCCCGCTGGTTTATGGTCTGGTGATTTTGGCATTGCTGTCTGTATTAGGCGTGTTTTGGGTTCTTTTGCCGCACGTCGTGATTATTCTGCCATCTGCCGCGGCGGAACAAACCCTGAGCATTCCCTTTTGGACGTCCGATTCGCTGTCGTCGGTCACAAAAAACGGCGGACTGCCATCTCAATCCGAGGTCATTCAGCTGGATCTCAGCGTTTCAGTTCCGACGAGCGGACGTTTCCGGGGTACCGGGAAGCTGGCCTCCGGCATGGTCATGCTCTCGAGCCAGTGCGAGCGGGAGCAGCGAATTGCTGCCGGAACACAGATTTCTTCCGCGACGTCCGCAACCCGGTTTGAGACGCTGCAGGCAGTGGTGCTTTCTCCCGGGAGCACGGCAGAGACCGCTGTGATCGCTGTTTCCCCCGGGGCGTCGGCGAACCTGCCGGCGGGAACATTAACCGGAATCGAAAGCCCTTTTGACCAATGCGTTTTAATCCGGCAGACGGGAGCCATGACGGGGGGCGATGACGGTTATTTCACTGCGCCAGATCAGGCGGATTATGATCGGGCGGCTGAAATGATCCTTTCGCAGGTAGAAACAGCGGTTCAGGCTGCTGTTGAGGAGCGGTATGGTTCCCTGCGCATGAATTTACCGGGATATGCCGTGGTGGAGGCTGTTTCGAATGAAACGCTGAACCCGGGGATCGGATTTGCCGGCGAAAAGCTGAACCTTCAGCAGACGCTGCGCGTGCGGGTCCGGACGGTCAGCGCGCAGGATATCGGCGTGATCGCGAAGACGATGCTGGACGCGCAAAAGGAGAGCGGGTTTATTCCGGCGGACGAAGGATTTTCCTGGCAGGTGGAACAGCCGCCCCGGTCATCTGTGGATGGTTCCATTGTCTGGACGCTGGGTGTGAAAAGGAAGGGGTCGTTCGAGCCGGATAAGGACGCTTTAAAAGCCAGCCTCGCCGGAGAGCCGATCCATGCGATGACGGCGCTGCTGGAACAGGCCGGATTGGAAAATATCGCCCCGGTTATCCGGCGCTGGCCGGGATGGATTTCCCGCTTCCCGATTGCGCCGGCGAATATCTGGATCCGGACCGGAGATAGGGAATAAATCTGGGGCAGTATTGCGAAATAGCAGAGGGGATTTTCTGTTGTTCTTTTGTTTTTGCGTGAAGCGCAAAAACAAAAGAACAACAAGTTTTTCCTCTTTATTCGGAAGATTCCCGTACAAATTTCGAATCGCCGGTCCGGAGTCTGAATGCGGAAACGCGGCATTTGGAAAATCTTTTTGATGTACAGGCCGCATCTGGAACGGCTGAGCTGAAACCCGGCAATTCAGGATAATGAAAAACATTTCAAAAACGAATTATTCCGAAAGTGAGACTTTTCGACAGGAACAGAGGCGTACGAATCGATGAAAATTAGGAAACGAATCCTCTCGGTTGATCCGGGCGAGAAGAATATCGGGCTCGCGCTCAGTGATCCTTTGGGTATATCCGCCAAACCGCTCAGCGTGATCCGGCATGTCAGCCGGGACGCGGATGCGCAGGCAATTGCGGCGGCGGCGGTGGAAGTCGGCGCGGAGATCATCCTGATTGGGCAGGCGCTTGGCCCGGACGGCGAAATCGGCCCGTCCGCACGGCATGCGGAGAAAGTCGCCGCTGCCATCCGGGAATACTTCCCGGGTGAAGTGTTTTTGTGGGATGAATCCGGTTCGACCAACGCGGTCCGGGCGAATTATAT
>CALAEB010000665.1 GCA_937890875.1 uncultured Anaerolineaceae bacterium
CCCGGTCAGCGGTTCGGCCATAACGACACCGTTGGCTCCCGCGGCTTTGTACGCGAGGCAATAATCGGTGCAAAACGCGGCGGCTTTTTCCATAACTGCGTGCACCATATCCGGATCATCATAGCAATAGATCATGATATCCGTGACGTTCATTAGTCTTCCCGCGAGCGAAAACGGTCCGATGGTTCCGGCCAGCACAGGCCGGTCCGTGATCCGGCTTACCGCTTTTTCAACCGCTTCAATATAAATTCCGGTTCGTCCGCTGCCGACCGGCGGGACTTCCAACGCCTCGGCATCTTCGTTTGTTGAGACAATGCTGCCGGTTACGGTCGGGACCTCATATGCCGATTTATGAATGGCCGAGCCAAAACATTCAGCTTCTACAGAGAGATCCATCAGGCTCAGTGAAGCGGCGGTGTCAACCCGCTCGGTTATCAGTTTCATTGCTTTTGCCTGGTTCTCACTGCTGGAAATTAAATCCAGAACGCTGATTCCCATCAGTTGAATCGCCGGAAAGGACAGGACCGGCATTGCCTTTTTGGCCGGGGCATTCAGCATATCCGTGAGCCAAATTTTCATATTTTGCCGCATGATTTTTTTCTTCTTCCTTATCTTAATCCCTGCGGGACGTACGCGGGCAGTGCCTGCGGGACAAACAGCGGTTCGATCCTGGCGAATCGTTGGATTCCGTTGAGCAGCGGAATTGCAGGCCAGTTATCGCCGATCAGCGGACGGGCATAGCGGACGAAATCATCGGTGACATCCATCCGGTTAGGCGCGATCCAGGATTCAGGGAAGAATCTTTCCGAGTTTGCCACAACTTCCAGCGGCACCTTATCGTAACGGACGCTGTAAATCGGGCCGGGGTTCCGCAAAATTGTGCTCATATAACCGGATTCGCCTTTGGCAGCGATCAACGCTGCCTGTTGCCCTAATTTGTAGGCTTCTTCGATATCCACGGTGGAGGCATAGATCATATTCCGCCGTTGATCGGTTCCGGGCGTGTCGCCGCGGGCAAGCCCCTTGGCTTTCAGCCCATGCTCATTCAGGTAATTGACTACTGCTTGGGTCACGGTCATCTGGCTGGCGCCGAATGAGACGTGTCCGAAATTATCGCGCCGGGCGCCGATATCGCCTACGTCAAAGCCTTCCGAGACGACAACGATACAGCGTTTACTTCTGTGCAGTTCATCGTTGACATTGTCGGCCAATTCAGGGAGACTGACCTTTGATTCGGTCATGTAAATCTGAAGCGGCATTTCCCGTTTCGGGTCGGCTAAGCGGGCGGCTGCCGGAATAAAACCGATTTTCCGTCCCATCGCCTGCAGGACCAGGACCGGGTCTGCGGGGCAGGACCCTTCATTTTCCTCGTTGGCATGCTGGATATTCAACGCCCAATAACGGGCGACGCTGCCATAGCCGGGCGTATGGTCGATAATTTTGAATTCGCTGTCGCCTACATCATTATCAATGGTTTTCGGCCCGCCGATCCCGATCAGGTCCAATCCCTTTTCGACTGCCAGTTTCGCCACCTTATTGGCCGTATCCATTGAGTCATTTCCGCCGATATAGAAAAAATAACCGATGTTATGCGCCTTGAAAATATCAATGACCCGATCGAAATCTTCGGTCTGGTTCGAGCGGAGTTTATACCGGCAGGTTCCGATCCCGCCGGCGGCAGGTGTTGTGCTGAGGTATGCGATTTCTTCTTCCTTCTGTGCGCTGAGGTTGATTAACTCCTCTTTCAGAACGCCTTCGATCCCGTGGAATCCGGCGTATACCTCTCCAAAGATATCCGGCATACTCCGGCAGAGCTCAACGATTCCGCGCAGCGTACTGTTGATCACCGGTGTTGGTCCGCCCGATTGGGAAACAATCACGTTTTTCTTCATTTATTCCTCCCAATTCGTATGGAAGATCCCTTCTTTATCGATCCGCCGGTAAGTATGCGCCCCGAAGAAGTCCCGTTGTGCCTGCGTCAGGTTTGCCGGCAGCACGGCACTGCGGTAACTGTCATAATAGGCCAGCGATGCGCTGGTTGCCAGCATGGGAATTCCCAGATCAATGGCGGTTTTCACAACGTATCGCCAGTCGGCTTGCCGTGATTCGATGGCTTCCCGGAAAAAGTCATCCAGCATCAGGTTCTGCAGATCGGGCTTTTTCTCATATGCATTCGTGATATCGTTCAGGAAATCCGCCCGGATGATACAACCGGCCCGCCAGATTTTTGCGATTTCGGCCAGGTTGAGGTCATAATCATATTCCTGGCTGGCGATTTTCAATAAACCCAGTCCTTGCGCGTAAGAGGCGATCTTTGCGCAGTACAAGGTGTTTTCGACCGCGCTGATGAATTGTTCCTTATCCCCGCTGAAGCGGATTTCCGGCCCGGACAGTATTTTCCTGGCGGCGACCCGTTTGGTCTTCAGTGCTGAGAGGATCCGTCCTTCTACGCCGCTGTTTAATGTCGGTGT